>DASVUG010000358.1:0-12114 GCA_036387155.1 Pseudonocardia sp.
CGCGGGCCCCCCGTCCCCGGTCCCGCCGTCCGGGGTCTCGCCGGCGCCGGTGGCACCGTCGGCGGTTCCGCCGGCACCGGCCGCGCCGCCGTGCCCGGCGCCGACCGCGGCGGACGCGGCGGCGGTCGGCCCGTCGTACCGCACGACGTGGGCGCCCGCGGCCGCGGCCAGCGCCGCCACCTCGGGTCCGCCGACCAGCGCGACGACCGCCCGCGCGACCACCGGCACGCCGCACTCCGCCGCGCCCCCCGGGCCGTCGCCGGTACCGGCGTCGCCGGCCGCGTGCGCGTCACCGACCGCGGCCGGTCCGCCGCCCGGGCCGGGCCGGCCGGTCGGCGGGGTGGCGCGGGGGCCGGCAGGGCCGCCGTGGCCCGCGGCCGGGTCGTCGTCCCGCTCCACGAGCGGCGCGACCCGGACCGCGTGGGGCCGCCCGGCCGCCAGGCCGGCCTCCAGCGCGGCACCGATGTCCGCGCAGTGCACGTGCACGGTCCAGGTGCCCCGGCCCCCCTCGGCCCCGTCGCCGACGACGGCGACCGCGTCGCCGAGCGCGTCGAGCAGCCCCCGCAGCGCCGCGGCCCGGCGGTCGTCGGACCCGTCGAGCAGGTACATGACCTCGTAGCCGACGGCCGCCGGGCCGGGTCTCGCCGGGCCGCGGCCGACGGGCGAGGGGGTGCCGTGGACGGGGGTCGCGGTGCGGCCGCCGACCCCGGTCGGAGCCGGGACCCCGATGGGAGCGGCGACCCCGGTCCGGGACCCGTCGTCGATCCCGCCCGCGCCCTCACCGGCGCCCGCGGTCCCGGCGTCGCCGTCGGAACCGACGCCTTCTTCGGTCCCGGCGCCGCCAGGGGGACCGGCGGCGGCCTCGGTCCGGGGCACGGCGGGCGGGCGACCGGTGAGCAGCACCGCCAGGGCGTCGAGCACGAGGTGCAGCCCGAGGCCGCCGGCGTCCACCACGCGCGCGCGGGCAAGCTCGGGCAGCCGGGCGGTGGTGGTGAGCAGGACGGCACCGGCGGCGTCGGCCGCCGCGGTGGCGACGAGGGCGAGCCGGCCCGTCCCGCCGGTGCCCCCCGATTCGGCATCCCGTCCCTCGCCGACGCCCGGGGGGGCCAGCAGCCCCGCACCGCCGGCACCGACCGGTCCGGAGCGGTCCGCGACGCCACCCGCGTCGACGGCACCCACCCGACCGGTGCCCCCCGGGTCCCACCCGTCGACGCCGTACTCGCCCGCGGCGGCGGAGCCCGGCCGGCCGGCACCCGCCGGATCCGACCCGCCGACGCCGTGCTCGCCCGCGGCGGCGGGGCCCACCCGGCCGACACCCGCCGCGGCCCGCGCCGCGGCAGCGGCCGCGGCGAGCACGGTCAGCACCGTCCCCTCCCGCGGCCGGGAGACCGCGGCGGCGGCGAGCGCGGCGGCGCGGGTCAGCCCGTCGGCCAGCACGGCGCCGTCCCGCTCACCCGGCGCCGCCGCGCCGCTCGGCGCCCCCGCCGGCGCCGGCACCGCTGCCGCGGCGTGCGCGACCGCCTCCGCCAGCCCCCGGAACACCTGGGAGAGGAGCACGCCGGAGTTGCCGCGCGCACCGCGCAGGGCCCCGCGGGCCAGGGCCGCGGCCCGCGCCACCGTCAGCGGTCCGACCCCCGTCCGGGACCCCGCGTCCCGGACGTCCCCGCCAGCCGTCGCCGCGGCGCCCACTCCCCCGGCGGCCACTCCCCCGCCGCCCGCCCCTCCAGCGGCCGGGCCCGCGAACCCGGTTGCGCGGACCGGGACCTCCCACGGCTCCGCCGCGGCGGCGCGCAGCGTCAGGAGCAGGTTGGTGCCCGTGTCGCGGTCCGCGACCGGGAACACGTTGATCCGGTCGACCTCCGCGGCGTGCCGCTCCAGCGTCGCCACCGCGGCGGTGACCCACCCGCCGAGCAGCGCGGCGTCGAGGGCGGCGGGCACGTCGACGAGCTTAGGGCGGTGATCCGGGGCCGGCCGGGCCGCTCGCGCGTCGGCACCGCACCCGCCCCCGACCTCCGCGCGGACCCGGGTACGCTGGTCGTCGGTGGCGCGGCCCCGAGCCGCGCGTTTCATGATGTCGATCCCGAGGAGTACCCGACGATGGCTGCCGTCTGCGACGTCTGTGGAAAGGGTCCGGGCTTCGGCATGTCCGTCTCGCACTCGCACCGCCGCACCCACCGCCGCTGGAACCCGAACATCCAGACGGTGCGCGCCCGCCTCGGCGGCGGGAACCGGCAGCGGTTCAACGTCTGCACGTCCTGCCTGAAGGCCGGCAAGATCACCCGCGCCTGAGCGGATCGGCCCGCCGGCCGGCGCACCCCCGGGCGCGCCGGCCCCGCCTTCGCCGGGCCGTGGCCCGACGGCCGCCGTCGGGCCGGGTCCGCCGGGGCCGAGCCCTACGGCAGCTTCCAGTCGATCGGCTCCCCGCCCAGCTCCTCCAGCAGCGCGTTCACGCGGCTGAACGGCCGTGAGCCGAAGAACCCGCGGTCGGCCGACATCGGCGACGGGTGCGCCGACTCGACGGCCGGCACGTCCCCGAGCAGCGGGACCAGGTTCCGGGCGTCGCGGCCCCACAGGATCGCGACCAGCGGCTCGGCGTCGCGGTCGACCAGGGCGCGGATCGCCTGCTCCGTCACCGCCTCCCAGCCCTTCCCGCGGTGCGAGCCCGGGTTCCCCGGCTCGACGGTGAGCACCCGGTTGAGCAGCAGCACCCCGCGGTCCGCCCACGGGGTCAGGTCCCCGGTGGACGGCGTGGGGTGGCCGAGGTCGTCGGAGTACTCGCGGTAGATGTTCGCCAGCGACCGCGGGACCGGCCGGACGTCCGGTGCCACCGAGAACGACAGCCCCACCGCGTGCCCCGGCGTCGGGTACGGGTCCTGACCGACGATCAGCACGCGGACCTGGTCGAACGGCCGGGTGAAGGCGCGCAGCACGTTCGCGCCCGCCGGCAGGTACCGGCGACCGGCGGCGATCTCGCCGCGCAGGAACTCGCCCATCTCCGCGATCACCGGCTCGACGGGCGCGAGCGCCTGCGCCCAGCCCGCCTCGACGATCTCCGACAACGGCTTGCCTGCCACGCGTGGTCCTCCCTGTCGCCCCCGCCCGACGGCCGGGGCGACCGAGCCTACGAGGTGGCCCGGTCCCGCTCCTCCCCGGCGTCGGTGTCCCCGGGGCCCGCGGGCAGGTGCGGGGCCAGCTCGTCGGCGACCAGCCGGCTCCGGTCCACCGCGCCGCTGCGGTACGCGGCCCGCCCGACCAGCTGCGACACCACCGGCGCCGTGATGACCTGGAACAGCACCACGAGCACCAGCGTCACCGCGCTGACCAGCTCGACGCGCAGCGCCGTGCCCAGCAGCACCAGCGCCAGCCCGAGGGTCTGCGGCTTGGTCGCGGCCTGCAGCCGCGCCGGCAGGTCCGGCAGGCGCACGAGACCGATCGCCCCCAGCAGGCACGACACCGCCCCCACCAGCATCGACACCGCCGCCACGACGTCCAGGACCGCCCTCACCGGTGCCACCCCGCCGCACTCACCGGTGCCGCTCCCGCCGCACGGCGAGCCGCGCCGCCGACACCGACCCGACGAAGCCGACCAGCGAGACGGCCGCCAGCAGCGGGATGTTCGACCCGTCGCGGTAGTAGGCCACGTACACGCCGGCCCCGACGACCGTCAGCACGACGAAGACGTCCAGCGCCACGACCCGGTCCAGCGTGCTCGGGCCGCGCAGCAGGCGGTACAGCGTCAGGGCGGCCGCCACGCCGAGCATCGCCAGTACCGTCACGAACACCGCGTTCATCTCCGCACCGCGTTCATCTCCGCACCGCGTTCACCGCGACACCACCCCCGACCCGGCCGGCTGCTCCTCGGCGGCCGCCAGCTCCTCCGGCGTGCCCAGCGCGGCGATCACGCGGCGCTGCATGTCCAGGGTCCGCCGGCGGGCCTGCTCCACGCCGGCCCGGTCGCGCGGGCCCAGGGCGTAGACGAACCACAGGCGGTGCTCGTGGTCGACCTGCAGGACCATCGCGCCCGGCGACAGCGACAGCGCGTTCGCCACCACCGTCACCACCCGGTCGGAGTCCGTCAGCAGCGGGACCGCGATCACCGCCCCCCGGGCGGCGCGGCCGAACCGCAGCGTCTGCCAGCTGACCCCGGCGCCGGACACCACCGTGTCGTAGGCGAGGTAGGCGGCCAGCCCGAGCAGCCGCAGCGGGCGGACGGGCAGGTAGGGGCCGGGCGCGGGGAAGCGGAACGCGGCGAGTACCCCGATCGCCACCACCAGCCCGCCGACGATCGACAGCGGGGTGAACGTGCCCCACAGCAGCACCCACACCAGCGTCAACCAGACGATCTCCAGCGCGCGCGGCCGCAGCGCCGGCCCGGTGGGGCGCCAGCGCCGGCGCCGTGCGGGGCCCCGCACCGTGCTGCCGGTCGTCACGGGGCACCCGGCCCGTCCGCGGTGCCGCCGAGCACGGCGACCCGGTACGCCTCGCGGGACACCAGGTCCGCCCCGGCGCGCCCCGTCAGCCCGGACAGCGGCCCCGCGAAGGCCGCGATCGCGAGGCTGACGACCACCAGCCCGGCCGTCGCGGCGTACATCGGCCACGGGGTGCGCGCGGTGCCGACCTCGAGCTCGTCGTGCGGGTCCGGGTCCTCCACCGTCGCCGCCGGGCGCCCCCAGAACGCCCGCACCCACACCTTGGCCAGGGCGAACAGGGTGAGGAAGCTGGCGACGACCACGACGGCGGCCACCGCTGTCGTCCCGGCGCCCGCGACGGCACCGGCCTGCAGCAGCTGCAGCTTGGCGACGAACCCGGCCGTCGGCGGCAGGCCGGCCAGCGTCATCGCCGGGATGGCGAACAGCACGGCCAGGACCGGCGACGTCGCCGCGAGCCCGCCCATCCGGTCCAGCGCCACCGTGCCCGTCCGGCGCGTGATCAGGCCGCTGACCAGGAACAGCGTCGCGAGCACGGTGATGTGGTGCACGGCGTAGAGGGTGGCCCCCGACAGCCCGCGCGCGTCGGACACCCCGAGCCCGTAGAGCATGAACCCGATGTGGCTGACCAGCAGGAACGACAGCAGCCGGTTCAGGTCGTTCTGCGCGAGCGCCCCCAGCGCGCCGACCAGCATCGTGGCGACGGCCAGCCACAGCATCAGCGACCAGGGCCGGTCGTGCGGGAACAGCAGCGTCTGCGTGCGCAGCATCGCGTAGAAGCTGACCTTGGTGAGCAGCCCGGCGAACAGCGCGGTGACGGGCGCGGGGGCGTTCGGGTAGCTGTCGGGCAGCCAGAAGTGCAGCGGCACCATCGCCGCCTTGATCCCGAACACCACCACGAACATCAGCGCCAGGACCGTCCGCAGGCCCGGCCGCAGCGTGTCGAGCCGCTCGGACAGGTCCGCGAGGTTGACCGTCGCGGTGGCCGCGTAGACCAGGGCTATCGCGGTCAGGAACAGCATCGACGACAGCAGGCTCACCGTCACGTACGTCATGCCCGCGCGGATCGTCCGCTCGTTCGTGCGGCGGCTGATGAGCACGTACGACGCCGTCAGCATCAGCTCGAAGGAGACGAACAGGGTGAACAGGTCGCCGGACAGGTAGGCCAGCGACACCCCGGCCGAGAGCACGAGGTACACCGGGTAGAACGACGAGCTGGCGATGCGCCGCCCGAAGTCCGCGATGCGCTGGGAGATCGCGTAGACCAGCACCGCGAGCGCCACCAGCGTGGACACCAGCAGCAGCAGGGCCGAGAGCCGGTCCGCGACCAGCGCGATCCCGACCGGCGGGGCCCAGCCGCCGAGCGCGGCGACCACCGGACCCCGGCGGTCCGCGATGACGACGAGCACGGCCGCCACCGCAGCGACGGACGCGAGCGTGACGACGGCGACGGCGCGCTGCACCGCCACGGAACGCCCGATCATCACCGCGGACGCCGCGCCCAGGATCGGCAGCAGCACGGGCAGCGCCGGCAGCGCGCTCACCGCACTCCCTCCCAGCGCTCGGTCGGCGCTTCGCGGAGCGCGGTGTTCATGGTTCGCTCGCTGCGCTCGCTCACCGCTCCTCCCCGCTCGGGGCGGGGGACCCGGGACGGCCCGGTACACCGCGCCGGAACCGGGCCGAGGACCCGGTCGCGAGCCCCCCGTCCGGTCGGGCGTGGTCCGCGCCCCCGCCGTCGCCGTCGTCCGCGTCGTCGCCGTCCTCGCCGTCGCCGTCGTCCTCGCCGTCCCCCCGCGACGCGGGCAGCGGGGCGGCGGGGGCGGCGCCGCGACCGATGCGGCGGTCCTCCACGTCGTCCTGCACCTGGTCGTGGCCGAGCAGCCCGAACGAGCGGTAGCCCAGGGCGAGCAGGAAGGTGGTGAGCGCGAAGGTGATCACCACCGCCGTGAGCGCCAGCGCCTGGGGCAGCGGGTCGGCGAAGGAGCCCGCCGGGGCCTGTCCGACGACGGGGGCCCGCCCGGGCGGCCCGCCGACGAGCTGCAGCAGCAGGTTCGTCCCGTGTCCGAGCACGACGACGCCGAGCAGCACGCGCATCAGCGAGCGCTGCAGCAACAGGTAGAACCCGACGGAGAACAGCCCGGCGACGGTGACGGCCATCACCAGGTTGACCGTGGGCGGGGTGGCGCTCACGGCCCCTCCCCCGCCGACCGCATGTCGCGCTCGATGCCGGAACCCAGCGCCCGGAGCAGGTCGAGCACCACGCCGACGATCAGCAGGTAGACGCCGACGTCGAGGAACAGGCTCGTCACCACGTCCACCCCGCCCAGCGGCGGGAGCGGCACCACCAGCTTCGCGCTGCTCAGCACCGGCTCGCCGGCGAGCAGCGGGGCCAGAGCGGTGGCGACGGCCACGACGAGCCCGACGCCCATCAGCGTCGTGGGCCGGACGGCGAGCAGGCCCCCCGGGTCGACCGACCCCCCGGCGATGTAGCGGAGCACGAACGCCAGCCCGGCGACCAGCCCCGCGGAGAACCCGCCGCCGGGCCCGTAGTGACCGACGCAGAGCAGGTAGACCGAGAAGACGAGGATCGTCGGGAACAGCGCCCGCGTCGCCATCTCCAGCATCAGGGTGCGCCGCGTCGGGTGGCGGCAGCGCCCGGGCAGCATCCACGCCCCCCGCGGGCGGTCCCAGGACTCGAAGGGCGCCGGGTCCGCGGACGCGCCGTCGCCCGGCCCCGCCGAGGGCAGCACGGGGTCGACGGGCGCGGGGTCCACGGCGGGGGCCCCGCGCCGGGAGCTGCCGGAGGGCCGGCTCACCGCGGTTCCCCCCGCGACGGGACCGGGCCCGTGGGCACGGCCGCGTCCCCCCGCTCCCCGTCCGTGGTGTCCGCCGGCCCGCCGTGCCCGTCCGCGGCACCCACCGGCCCGTGCGGCCCGTCCACCCGGTCCACCGCGTCCAGCGCGCGTGCGTCGGGCAGCGACAGCGCGGTGCGCGTGCGGCGGCGACGCCGCCCGGCCGGGGCGTCCAGGACCAGGCTCGCCACGCCGATCGCCGCGACGAACAGCACCGTGATCTCGCCGATCGTGTCCAGCGCCCGGAAGTCGATGATGATCGCGCTGACGACGTTGTCCGCGCCCGCGCCGTCCGGGGCCAGCCGCACGAACTCGGCGCTCACCGTCGCCGGCACCCGGCGCGCCCCGCTCAGCACCACGGCCATGGCCGCGACCGTGCACCCCGCGACCGTCGCGACGACGGCCTTGGGCACCTGCACGCGCATCGGCGAGGGCGCGTCGGTGAACGTCGCGGGCAGGCGGCGCAGCACGAACACGAAGGCGACCAGCGACAGCGTCTCGACCAGGAACTGCGCGAGCGCGAGGTCCGGCGCGCCGTCCACGATGAACAGCCCGCCGACGCCGTAGCCGATCAGCCCGACCAGCAGCACCGCGGCGAACCGGCGCTGCGCCAGGATCAGGGCCAGCGCGGCGAGCAGCACGACCACGGCCAGCGGCACCTGCAGGACCGAGTGGGCGACGGGCTGCTCCGGCCAGGTGCCCGTCGCGACCGTGGACACCCCGGGCAGGGCGACGACGGCGAGCAGGATCACCACGAGGTAGGTCGGCACGGACCCGGCCTGCAGCTGCCCCGTGACCACCGTCGCGAGGCGCTCGACGCCCGAAACCGCGAGCTCGTAGACCCGCTGCGCCGAGAGCCCGGGCGAGAGGCGGCCCGCGGCCCGGCCGACCCGGTCGCGCGCGCGGTGCACCGCGTACCCCAGCCCGACCGCCAGCGCGGACAGCAGCAGCGGCAGCGTGAACCCGTGCCACACGGCGAGGTGGTAGCCGGCGCCGTCCCCCGGGGATCCGGGCAGGCCGGCGGCGTAGCTGCGGGCGTCCGCGTCGACGACGCCGTTCGCGAGGCCGAGGACGACCCCGAGCGCGGCGCAGACCGCGGCGGGCACGACGAGCAGCGGGCCGGGCCGGTGGGACGGGGTGTCGACCGCCCCCGGTTTGCGCGCGAACGCCCCCCACACGAACCGCACGCTGTAGGCGGCGGTGAGCGCCGAGCCCGCGACGAGGCCCGCGGCGACCAGCGTCCCGCGGACCGTGTGCTCGCCGACGAACGCCTCGAGCGCGGCCTCCTTGGCGACGAAGCCGAGCAGCGGTGGCAGGCCGGCCATGGACGCCGCCGCGACGACGGCGATCAGCGCGGTGCCCGGCAGCGACCTGCCCAAGCCCGAGAGGCGGCGCAGGTCCCGCGTGCCGGTGGCGTGGTCCACGATCCCGGTGACCAAGAACAGCGGCGCCTTGAACAGGCCGTGGGCGAGCAGCATGGCGACGCCGGCGATGCCCGCGACCGGGGTGCCGGCGCCGAAGAGCGCCGTGAGGAACCCCAGCTGGCTGACGGTGCCGAAGGCCAGGAGCCGTTTCAGGTCCGTCTGCGCGAGCGCGCGCCAGCCGCCGACGGCCATCGTGGCGAGCCCCAGGGCGACCGTCGTCACCCAGAACACCGGCCGGTCGGCGAACCCGGGGGCGAGCCGGGCGACGAGGTACACCCCGGCCTTCACCATCGACGCCGCGTGCAGGTACGCGCTGACGGGCGTGGGGGCGGCCATCGCGGCCGGGAGCCACGGGTGGAACGGCAGCTGCGCCGACTTCGTCAGCGCCCCGACCAGGACCAGCGCGAGCGCGCCCGACACCGGAGCGCCGTCGAGCCCGCCGGCCCGCGCGAGGGCGACGATCTCCGAGATCCGGTACGTGCCGGCGGCCTCGCCGAGCAGCACCAGCCCGAGCAGCATCACCAGCCCGCCGAGGACCGTCACCAGCAGCGCCTGGACCGCGGCGCTGCGGTTCCCCCGGGCCTCGCCGCCCTGGCCCACCAGCAGGAACGACGCGACGGACGTGAGCTCCCAGAACACGTAGAGGGTCAGCAGGTCGTCGGCCAGGACGAGCCCGAGCATGATCCCGGCGAAGGCGAGCAGCAGCGCGGCGTTGCGGCCGGCCTGCTCGGGGGCGAAGTACCCGGCGCCGTAGACCAGGACCAGCGCACCGATCCCGGAGACCAGCACGACCATCGCGAGGGACAGGGCGTCGAGGCGGAAGGTCAGCGCGAGGCCCAGCTCGGGGGCCCAGGCCACCGCCTGCACGACGCCGCCGGCCAGCGCCTCGCCCGCGTGCCGCAGCGCCCAGACCAGGGCGGCCGCGGGCGGCACCGCCGCGATCGCGAAGGCCGCCCGTGGCGCCCGGGCCGCGACGGCGGGCAGCACCCCGGCGAGGACGAGGTGCGCGAGAACGAGTCCGAGCACCGCACCTCCTCCTCGCCCGACCGGCCGATCCGGCGGCGGCGCGCAGGGCCACCCCCGCCGTCCGGTTCCGCACGGCCCGGTCCCCGGCCGGTCCGGGCCCACCCTAACCAGGGGTCCCGACGATCCCCGTCGTGCGACGACGGTGCGGGGCCGTGACCGGGTTCACCGTCCTCTACTGGAACGATTCAGACGGCCTCGGCGCTATACCGGGTGTCCACCACGGCAGAACCAGACAGGAGAACACGATGAAGAACACCATCCGTCGCACCCTGCGGCGTCTCGACCGCTGGACGCTGACGGTCTTCAACCCGTACATCGCGTCCGACCACCGGCGCTGAGACCGAGGGGTCCGGGCCGGAACGGCTCAGGACAGACGAACACGACGGCGCCCCCGCGAGTGCGGGGGCGCCGTCGTCGTGTCGGGCGTGGGGACGGTCAGTGCCCGTGGCCCCTGTGCAGCGGGCCGCCCTCGTCGATCTGGGCCATCTCGTCAGGCTCGGGAGGCATCGGCGGCTTCACGAACGCCCAGACGTAGAACCCGATGCCGATCACCAGCATCACGATCCCCGTCGTCAGGTTCAGGGACAGGCCGCCGGCCTTGGCGATCTCCTCCGGCGTCTCGCCGATGATCCCGAGGATGGTCAGGACCAGCCCGTAGACGACGAACAGCAGCCCGATGACCGCGCGCAGGTCGAAGAGGATGGCCGACAGGGGAGGACGTTCCCCGCGTGCGGGCGCGCCCCCGGCTCGGTTGGACATCTCGCTCACCACCAGATGATGTAGAGGACCAGGGTGATGATGAGCACGATCGTGCCCATGATCACGGGGTTCTTGTACCAGCCGGCGTCCGCCGCAGCGACCGGCCCTTGGCCGCGCTGGACGGGCGTGGACGTGGCCCACGTGAGCCCGGACAGCTCCTCGTCGGTCTTGCCCGGCGTGAACTGGGAGACGACGACGGCGATCAGGACGGCGACGACGAACGCGGCGCTCGCCCCCAGGAAGCTGCCGGCCTGCGACGACACGCTGATGATGTCCGCGCGGACGAGGAGGTCGACGAGCACCGCGGTGGCCACGCCGCCGAGCAGGGCGGTCCAGCCCGCGGTACCGGTCATCTTCCGGTAGAACAGGCCGAAGATGAAGATCGCGAACAGCGGGGCGTTGAAGAAGCTGGCCAGCGCCTGGATGTAGTCCATCAGGTTCGAGAAGCTGCCGGCCAGGTAGGCGGTGAAGATCGCGATCACGCAGCCGGCGATGGTGACCGCCCGGCCGACCTTGAGGTAGTAGCCGTCCTCCCGGTTCGGACGGATCCAGTCCTGCCAGATGTCGTAGGTGAACACCGTGTTGAACGAGCTGATGTTCGCCGCCATGCCGGCCATGAAGGCGGCCAGCAGGCCGGCGATCGCGACGCCCAGCACGCCGTTGGGCAGGACCTCCTTCATCAGCAGCGACAGCGCGTTGTTGTAGGTGACGTCGGTGGCGCCGCCCGTCTTGAGGGTGACCAGCTGCGGGATCAGCACCCCGGCGACCATGCCCGGGATGACGATGACCAGCGGGACCAGGGCCTTGGGGAAGGCCCCGATGATCGGGGTCATCCGGCCCGCGTTCAGGTTCTTGGCCGACAGCGCGCGCTGGACCTCGGCGAAGTTCGTGGTCCAGTAGCCGAACGACAGCACGAACCCGAGCCCGAAGACGATGCCGAACACCGACAGGAACGAGTTCGAGATCTCCGTGATCGGGGTGCCCGGCCAGGAGGAGAGCTGCTCGGCCCCACCGGGACCGGCCGTGACCTTCTCGACCAGGCCCGAGTAGCCGCCGACCCGGGCCAGCCCGGCGATGGTGACCGGGATGAGCAGGGCCAGGATGACGAAGAACTGCAGGACCTCGTTGTAGATCGCCGCGGAGAGCCCGCCGAGGAAGGTGTAGCTCAGCACGACGAGCGCGGCCACGGGGATCGCCAGGCCGAGCGGCCAGCCGAGCAGCGCCTCGAGCACCAGGCCCAGCGCGTACAGGTTGACCCCCGCGATCAGCAGCGACGCGAGCGCGAACACCACGGCCTGCACCCGCTGCGTGGTCCGGTTGAACCGCATCGCCAGGAACTCGGGGACGCTGCGGGCCTTGCTGCCGTAGTAGAACGGCATCATCACGATGCCCAGGAACACCATGGCGGGGACGGCCCCCACCCAGTAGTAGTGCGCGGTCGGGATGCCGTACTGGGCCCCGTTGGCCGTCATGCCGATGAGCTCGATGGCGCCGAGGTTCGCCGAGATGAACGCCAGCCCCGTCACCCACGCCGGCAGCGACCGGCCGGAGAGCAGGAAGTCCAGGCTGGACGAGATGGACCGGCGGGCGACGAGGCCGATCCCCAGCACCAGTACGAAGTAGAAC
>DASVUG010000359.1:0-6861 GCA_036387155.1 Pseudonocardia sp.
ACGGAGATCCGCGAGGTGTCCTTCCGGCGCATCGCGGACTAGGGACCTCGCGGGGCGAGTTCTCCCGAACGCCCACGGGGAGCGGAGCGGCGGACCTACTGTCCGGAGGTGTCCGGCCGTCCGCTTCCCGCAGGGGTACCCCGCGAGCGCGCGGGCGTCCTGGGCGCGCTCGGCGGACGGCGCCGCGGGACCCGTTCCCCCGCGGATCCCGCTCCGCCGGACGACGACGCCCTGCTGGCCGCCCACCGCGCCGGTGACCCGCACGCCTTCGGCGAGCTCGTCGCCCGGTACCGCGGGGAGCTGTGGGGCATCGCGCTGCGGACGCTGGGCGACCGGGAGGACGCGGCGGACGCCGTCCAGGAGGCACTGGTGTCGGCCTACCGCCGGGCGGGGTCGTTCCGGGCGGAGGCGTCGGTGCGGACGTGGCTGCGCCGCATCGTGGTCAACGCCTGCATCGACCGGTTCCGGTACGAGCGGGTCCGCCGGACGGTGTCGTGGCCCGAGGCGGACGTGGCCGCGCGTGGCGACCCCGCCGTCGACACCGTCACCCGCCTCGCGGTGGACGAGGCGCTGGCCGTGCTCCCGGTGGAGCAGCGCGTCGCCGTGGTGCTCGTCGACGTGCAGGGCTACCCGGTGGCCGAGGTCGCCGCCATCCTGGGGGTGCCGCCCGGCACCGTGAAGAGCCGCTGCGCCCGGGGGCGGGCCCGGCTGGCCGTGCTGCTCGGTCACCTGCGGAGGGAGGATCCATGAGCCAGGAGCGTGACCCGGACGGCGGCGAGCGGGCGGGCGTCCCCGCCGACGCGGACGCGACGGTCCTCGACGCGCTGCGCGCGACGCGGGCCGACCTCGCCGGCCTCGCCGGGCCGCCCGTCCCCCCCGACGTGGCCGCCCGCTGGGACGCCGCCCTGGCCGCGGAGTCCGCGCGCGCCGTGACGCGCGATCCCTCCCGGCCGGGCCGCCGCGCGGTCCGCGCCGGTCCTGCGCGGGCCGTCCGGTGGCTCGCGGCGGCCGCCCCCCTCGCCGCCGTCGCCGTCGCCCCCCCGGCCCTCGGCGGACGGTCCGCGCCGGCCACCCCACCCGCGCCGGCCGTGCGTCCCGTCGAGCTGGTGGCCCTGGGCCGGGCGGCCGTCGGCACGCTGGACGTCGGCGACCTCGCCGATCCGGACCGGCGGGCGGCCTGCCTGGCCGCCGTCGCGCCGGCGGCCGCGGGGGAGCCGCTGCTCGGCGGACGCCGCGTCGTGCTCGACGGCCGGCCCGGCGTGCTGCTCGTGCTGGCCACCGGCACCCGCGGCGGCCTGCGGATCCTCACCGTCGACCCGGCCTGCGGACCGGCGGGCGGCACCCTGATCGCGCAGGTCGCGGTGGGGTGAGGGGCGGTCGCGGGCCGTGGTGGTGCCGGTCGCACCGGGAATGCCGGGGGTCGGGATCCTGTTCTTGACACTGCAGGACGAGCGAGAGGACGACGGTGACCACCCACGAGGTGCGCGAGCTCATCATCATCGGGTCGGGGCCGGCCGGCTACACGGCGGCGGTCTACGCGGCCCGCGCGCAGCTGCACCCGCTGGTCTTCGAGGGCACGCAGTTCGGCGGCGCGCTCATGACGACCACGGAGGTGGAGAACTACCCGGGCTTCACCGACGGGATCCTGGGTCCGGACCTGATGGAGCAGATGCGCAACCAGGCGATCCGGTTCGGCGCCGAGCTGCGCACCGAGGACGTCGAGGAGGTCTCGCTGGGCGGCGAGGTCAAGTCCGTCACGGCGAACGGCGTCACGTACCACTCCCGGGCGGTCATCCTCGCGATGGGCGCGGCCGCCCGCTACCTGGGCGTCCCGGGCGAGCAGGAGCTGCTCGGCCGCGGCGTCAGCGCGTGTGCCACCTGTGACGGGTTCTTCTTCCGCGACCAGGACATCGCCGTGGTCGGCGGTGGCGACTCCGCGATGGAGGAGGCCACGTTCCTGAGCCGCTTCGCCCGGTCGGTCACGGTGGTCCACCGCCGCGAGGACTTCCGCGCCAGCCGGATCATGCTCGAGCGGGCGCGGAACGACCCGAAGATGAAGTGGCGCCTGAACGCCGAGGTCACCGGGATCGTCGGCGACGGCTGCGTGCAGGGTCTGAAGATCCGCGACACGAAGACGGGCGAGGAGTCCGAGCTGCCCGTCAGCGGCATGTTCGTGGCGATCGGCCACGACCCGCGCAGCGGGCTCGTGAAGGGCCAGGTCGCGACCGACGAGGGCGGCTACGTGCTGACGCAGGCGCCGGGCACGGCGACCGACATCCCCGGGGTGTTCGCCTGCGGGGACCTGGTGGACCACACCTACCGCCAGGCGATCACCGCGGCGGGCTCGGGCTGCGCCGCCGCGATCGACGCCGAGCGCTGGCTCGCCGAGGGTCCGGTCGAGCCGGAGCTCGCGGGCGGTGGCTACGGTACGGCCTCCGAGCAGGTCGCGAGCGTCGTCGGCTGAGTCCGATCATTTCCGTCAGTAGGAGGAGAACAATGGCCAAGAACACCGTCGACGTCACCGACGCGACGTTCAGCGACGATGTGCTGTCGAGCGAGAAGACCGTTCTGGTCGACTTCTGGGCGGAGTGGTGCGGGCCGTGCAAGATGGTCGCGCCGGTCCTGGACGAGATCGCCGGGGAGCACGCGGACAAGCTGACCGTCGCCAAGCTCGACATCGACCGGAACCCGTCGGCGGCCCGCGACTACCAGGTCATGTCGATCCCGACGATGATCGTGTTCCAGGGTGGCAAGCCGGTCAAGCAGATCGTGGGGGCCAAGCCGAAGGCGGCGCTGCTCCGCGACCTCGCCGACTACATCGGCTGACCGTCGACCCGCACGCACGGCCGACCGGCCCGGACACCCCGCGGTGTCCGGGCCGGTGCCGTTCCCGGACCCGCCCCGCTGCCCGCCGCTCCCACCGGCCCGGCACACTACGGTCCTGACCGGCACACCCGGGCCGGGGACGACCGAGGGGTGCACCGGATGCACGAGCGCGATGCCCAGGCGGGGTCGCGGCTGCGCGGCCGGCGCGTCGTCGTCGACCCCGGGCACGGCGGCGTGGACCGCGGCGTGGTGGTCGCCGGCGTCACCGAGGCCGGGCTCATGTGGGACCTCGCCCGTCGCGTCGCGGGGCGCATGGTCGCGGCCGGGATGCAGGTCCTGCTCAGCCGGCGCGAGGACACGTGCCCGTCCCAGGCGGAGCGGGCGGCGTTCGCCAACGACGCCGACGCGGACCTCCTGCTCTCGCTGCACGTCGACGCCGACCGGAGCATGCACGCCGAAGGTCTCGCGACCTTCCACTTCGGGGCCGGCCCGGCCGTCTCGCCGGTCGGCGCCGCCCTCGCCGGGTTCGTCCAGCGCGAGCTGACGAGCCGCACGGCGATGCGGGACCTCGGCACGCACGGCCGGTCCTGGGAGCTGCTGCGGCTGACCCGGATGCCCGCCGTGCGGGTGGAGATCGGGTACCTGACCGGCCTGGGGGACCGGCGGCGCCTGCTCGACCCGGTGTTCCGCGACGTCGTCGCCGAGGGCCTGCTCGTCGGCGTCAAGCGCCTGCACCTGCAGGGCCACGACGACCAGCCGACCGGGACTTTCCGTGTCTCGGACGTGCTCGCCGGCGAGCTCGGCGGGAACCGGCCCCCAGAGGTCACGAGGGGCGCGCGTCACCGCGCCTGACCGGATCCCACCATCTCGTCCGCGATCGCCCGCCGACGGTCCGCTCCGAGCGACCTGAGATCGACTCAGCCGCACGTCCGCGCGGGGGCGGGTAGGGGGGATCGGGGGACGACGTCGTCGGCCGCCGCGGACGGCAGGGGCACGGTGATCGAGTTGAGCAGCTGCTCGAGCGCGGCCTCGACGTCCTCCTTCCACGTCATCGCCGAGCGCAGCTCCATCCGCAGCCGGGGCCACCGCGGGTGCGGGCGGACGGTCTTGAACCCGACGCTGCGCAGGAAGTCCGCGGGCACCATGCAGCTGGGCTCGGTGCCCGGGCGCGCGTCGCCGAACACCTCGACGGCCTTCACCCCGCGCCGGGTGAGGTCCTTCGCGACGGCCTGGGCCAGCATCCGACCGATGCCCTCACCGGAGAACTCCGGCATCACCTGCATCGTGGTCAGCAGCACGGCGTCCGCGCTCACCGGTCCGCTCGGCAGCTCGGCCGCCCGGGGCACGGCCGACGGCGGGGCGTACATCACGTAGCCCGCCGACGCGCCGCGCATGTAGACCACCCGGCCGCACGAGCCCCACTCGAGCAGCACCTCGGAGACCCACGCCTCCTTCTCGAGCTCGGGGGACCCGAAGCGGACCGCCTGGTCCCCCAGCTGCGGCGCGAGCTCCCAGTAGACGCACGAGCGACAGCGCTTCGGCAGGTCGCCGAGGTTGTCGAGCGTCAACGCCGCGATGTGCCAGGACAAGACCAACCTCCGGCGGACGCGGGTGGGCGCTCCGGGCGGGCCCGGCACGCGGCTGTCCGCCGGCGCAGACCGCGGACCGGGATGACGATAGATCGATACAGCTCCGGGCGACAGCCCCGTGCCACGACCGGTACGCGGCCCACGACGAAGGGCCGTCGGAAGCCCGCCGGGTAGACTCGGGCGGCCGTCGACCCGTCCCGCCACCGGTGGGCCACCGACGCCGACCGGCAGGACGGGTCCCCGGCCGACCGCTGCGCCACCCACCGCCGGAAGGACCCGCGATGCCCGTCCCCGAGCCGCTGCGCCCCACCGAAGCCCTCGCCGCCGGCCGGCCGGCGGCACGCTTCGCGGCCCGCACGGCGGGGATGACGGCGTCGGAGATCCGCGCGCTGTTCGCGGTCGCCAGCCGCCCGGAGGTCGTCTCGCTCGCCGGCGGCATGCCGAACCTGGCGGCGCTGCCGCTGGACTCCCTGGCCGCCGAGGTCGCGGACCTCGTGGCCCGCGACGGTCAGGTCGCCCTGCAGTACGGCTCGGCGCAGGGCGTGCCGGCGCTGCGGGAGCAGATCTGCGCGGTGATGGCGCTGGAGGGGATCACGGCCGACCCGGATGACGTGGTGGTCACGGTCGGCTCGCAGATGGCGCTGGACCTCGTCACGCGGATCCTGTGCGACCCGGGCGACGTGGTGCTCGCCGAGGGCCCGTCCTACGTCGGCGCCCTCGGCAGCTTCGCGGCCTACCAGGCGCGGGTCGTGCACGTCGCGATGGACGCGCACGGTCTGGTGCCCGACCTCCTGCGCGACGCGCTGCGGACGCTGGCGAGCCGCGGCGTCACCCCGAAGTTCCTCTACACGATCCCGAACTTCCACAACCCGGCCGGTGTCACGCTCGCCGTCGAACGCCGGCGCGAGGTGCTCGACATCTGCGCCGAGTACGGCGTCGCGGTGCTGGAGGACAACCCGTACGGCCTGCTCGGCTTCACCGGGCGGGTGTACCCGGCGCTGCGCTCGCTGGACGCGGACGTGATGTACCTGGGGTCGTTCTCGAAGACGTTCGCCTCGGGTCTGCGGGTCGGCTGGGCGCTCGTGCCGCCGGCCGTCCGGGACCGGCTCGTCCTGGCGGCGGAGTCGGCGACGCTGTGCCCGCCGACGTTCAACCAGCTCCTGGTGTCGCGCTACCTGGCCGCGCACGACTGGCGCAGCCAGGTCAAGACGTTCACCGAGGCCTACCGCGAGCGGCGCGACGCCATGGTCGCGGCCCTGGAGGCCCACCTGCCCGACGGTTCCACGTGGAACATCCCCGACGGGGGGTTCTACGTGTGGGTGACGGTGCCCGAGGGCGTGGACACCAAGGCGATGCTGCCGCGGGCCGTCACGGCCCGCGTGGCGTACGCGTCCGGTACGGGCTTCTACGCCGACGGGTTCGGCAGCCGCCAGTTGCGCCTGTCGTACTGCTACCCGACGCCGGAGCGGATCACCGAGGGCGTGCGCCGGCTGGCCGGCGTCCTGGAGGCCGAGCTGGACGTCGTGCGCACCTTCGGCAGTGCGGCGCGCGCCCGGACGGCCCTGCAGGGGCCGCAGGCCCCGTCGCCCGACACCACCTGAGACCGGGAGCACGACCGGCGGCGATCACCCCCGCGTCGGGGGACGCGGGGGTGATGGCGAGAATGCGCCCGTGACGGAGCGGACGGTGGCGGTGCTGGCGGGCGGGTTGTCCCACGAACGGGAGGTGTCGCTGCGCTCCGGGCGGCGCCTGGCGGCGGCCCTGCGCGGCGCCGGCCTCGGGGTGGCGGAGTGGGACGTCGACGCGGCCCTGATCGAGCGGCTGCGCGGGGAACGGCCCGACGCCGTGGTCGTCGCCCTGCACGGCGGCGAGGGCGAGAACGGGTCGGTGCAGGCCGTCCTGGAGCTGCTGGACGTGCCGTTCGTGGGCACCCCGGCGGCCGCGTGCCGGCGCGCCTGGGACAAGCCCACCGCCAAGGCCGAGCTGGCCCGGGCCGGGCTCGACACGCCGGACTGGGTCGCTCTCCCGCACGCCACCTTCCGCGAGCTCGGCGCCCGCGCGGTGCTCGCGGCGATGGTGGACCGGCTGGGCCTGCCGATGATGCTGAAGCCGGACCAGGGCGGCTCGGCACTGGGCGCCCAGGTCGTCACGAGCGCGGACGACCTGCCCGCGGCGATGGTGACCTGCCTCGCCTACGCCGACACGGTCCTGGCCGAGCGGCTGATCACGGGTACCGAGGTCGCCGTCTCGGTGGTCGTGGACGGCGAGGAGCCCCGCGCCCTCCCGCCCGTGGAGATCGAGGCGAAGGACGGGTTCTACGACTACACCGCGCGCTACACGCCCGGTGCCGCCACCTTCCACTGCCCGGCGCGCCTCGACGACGACGTCCTGTCGACCCTGCGGAGGACGGCGGTGGACGCGCACCGCCTGCTGGGGCTGCGCGACC
>DASVUG010000360.1:0-3554 GCA_036387155.1 Pseudonocardia sp.
TGATCGGCGTCCGCGGCTGTGAACGGCTGCCGGGACGGCCGTTGCCTTACGCTCGCGCTGATCACCCAGTGCTGATCGGCCTACGCGGGTGTGCGGGGCTGGAGTGACGGCATGAGCCTCCGCGGATGGCGATCGTCGTGCTGATCGACGTCCGCGGATGTCGACGGTTGCGTCGATCGCCACCCCCGTACGCGGGTGCTGATCACTCCGGTTGTGGTCGGCGCCCGCGGGTGTCGACGGCTGCGGCTGCCACCACCCGCGCACGCGGATGATGACCACCGCGTTGATCCGGGTCCGCGGGTACTGGCGGTCGCCGGGACCGCCACCCCCGTACGCGGGTGCTGATCACCGCAGCCGTGATCGGTGCCCGCGTGCCTGGACGGCTGCGGGGACGACCCCGAGCCCACGCAGACGGCGATCACCAGCGGCGCCGTCCACCGGATGCGCGGCGATCACCAGCGGCGCCGCCCCCGGATGCGCGGCGATCACCAGCGGCGCCGTCCCTGGGATGCGCGGCGATCACCAGCGGCGTCGCCCCCGGTGTGCGCGCGAGCACCAGTGGCGCCGGCGACCCCCGTCGGGCGGTCACCCCCGCGGGTGCTCGACGTAGTCGGCCGACACCAGCGCCCCGTCGCACAGCCCGAGCACCCAGGTGCTGGCCTTCTTCGACGGGGCGTCGCCGACGTCCACCTTCCGCGCGGCGTCGCGGGTCAGCGCCGTCACGACGTCCGGGATCACCCCGCCCTGGCTGCACACCACCGTGACCCCGGGCAGCGCGGCCAGCTCCCGGACCCGGGCGAGCGTGGCGTCGGGGTCGTCGACGTGGAGCGCCTCGCCGAGCAGCGGCTCCTCGACCACCGGCAGGCCGAGGGAGTCGGCGAGCGGGGCGACGGTGTCCCGGCAGCGCCGGGGCGGCGCCGAGGCGATCCGGTCGGGCCCGAACAGCCGCAGCAGCCCGACCAGGTCCTGCGCCTGCTTGCGGCCGGCGTTCGACAGCGGCCGGAGCCCGTCCTCGCCGTCCCAGTCGGCGCGCCGGCCGGCCTTGGCGTGGCGGACCAGTACCAGCAGCGACGTCGGCGGCCCCAGCTCGACGAACCGGGCCACGACGTCGTGGTCGTGCGGGTAGGTCAGGAGGTCGCGGGCGGCGTCCGGATGCACCCAGCGCAGCCCGTCCACCTCGTCGTTCGGGTCGAACCCCGCGTCGCGGCAGGCCTCCGCCGACCAGTACCGGACGAGCTTGGACCGCCCCCCGGCGTCGGTGTAGCGGACGTCGCACAGGAACGGCCCGAGCCGCGCGGCGACCCCGGTCTCCTCCTCGATCTCGCGGACGGCCGCGGCGGCCATCGACTCGCCCGGCTCCAGCTTCCCCTTGGGCAGGGTCCAGTCGTCGTACCGCGGGCGGTGGATCACGGCGATCTCCACCGCGCCCGCCGACCGCGTCCGCCACAGCACGGCTCCCGCGGCGAAGACCTCGACGTCGGCCGATCCGGCGTCACTCCGCGGCACGGCCCGTGGCCCGCGAGTGCAGGTGCATCATCTCGGCCTGGTGGTCGCGCACCGGCGAGATGCCCGAGTCCGGCGCGGGCGACGGCGACCAGGAGCCGTCGGCCGCGAGCGTCCAGCACCGGGTGGCCGGGTCGAGGCAGGAGTCCAGCACCGTGCCCAGGTAGCCGGCGAGCCGCGGGTCGGCCACCCGCAGCAGGACCTCGACGCGGCGGTCGAGGTTGCGGTGCATCATGTCGGCGCTGCCGATCCAGTACTCGTCCGCGGCGCCGAAGTGGAACACCCGCGAGTGCTCCAGGAAGCGCCCGAGGACCGAGCGCACGTGGATGTTCTCGCTGAGCCCGGCGCGGCCCGGCCGGATCGCGCAGATCCCGCGCACCACGACGTCCACCGGCACCCCGGCCGCCGAGGCCCGGTACAGCGCGTCGATCACCTGCTCGTCGACCAGCGAGTTCACCTTGATCCGGACGCGGGCGTCCTTGCCCTCCCGCAGCGCCTCGATCTCGTCCTCGATGCGCCGGACGATCCCGCGCCGCACGCCGTAGGGCGCCACCAGCAGGCTCTGGTACGACGTCTGCCGCGAGTAGCCCGTCAGCGAGTTGAACAGGTCCGTGAGGTCCTCGGCGATCGCCGGGTCCGCCGTGAGCACCCCGAGGTCCTCGTAGAGCCGGGCGGTCTTCGGGTTGTAGTTGCCGGTGCCGATGTGGCAGTACCGGCGGATCGTGCTGCCCTCCTGCCGCACCACCAGCAGCGTCTTGCAGTGCGTCTTGAGCCCCACCAGCCCGTAGACGACGTGCACGCCCGCCCGCTCCAGCTCGCGCGCCCAGCGGATGTTGGCCTGCTCGTCGAACCGCGCCTTGATCTCCACCAGCGCCACCACCTGCTTGCCCGCGGCGGCGGCGTCCTTGAGCGCGTCGACGATGGGGGAGTCGCCGGAGGTCCGGTAGAGCGTCTGCTTGATCGCCAGCACGTTCGGGTCCGCGGCGGCCTGCTCCACGAACCTCTGGACGCTGGTGGCGAACGAGTCGTAGGGGTGGTGGACGAGGATGTCGCCCTCGCGCATCTGGGCGAACACGCTCTTGGCGGTCTCGCCCTCGGCGAAGGCCGCCGCCGTGGCCGGGCGGAACGGCTCGTCCTTGAGGTCCGGCCGGTCCACCGACGCCACCTGCATCAGGGCGGTGAGGTCGAGCAGGCCGGGGACGGTCACGACGTCGTTCGGGTCGACGTCCAGCTCGCGCAGCAGCAGCTCCAGGACGTGCTCGCTCATCGTGTCGACGACCTCGAGGCGCACCGGCGGCCCGAACCGGCGGCGGGCGAGCTCGCGCTCCAGGGCCTGCAGCAGGTCCTCGTCGCGGTCCTCCTCGACCTCGACGTCGGCGTTGCGCGTCACCCGGAACGCGTGGACCTCCGCCACCTCCATGCCGGTGAACAGCTCCGACAGGTGCGCGGCGATCAGGTCCTCCAGCGGCAGGAAGGTGACCGACCGGTCGTCGGGGTCCTGCGGCGCCACCCGCACCAGCCGCGGCACGTTGTTGGGCACCTTCACCCGGGCGAAGTGCTCGGCGCGGCCCTCCGGGTCGCGGACGGTGACGGCGAGGTTGAGCGAGAGCCCCGAGATGTAGGGGAACGGGTGCGCCGGGTCCACCGCCAGCGGGGTGAGCACCGGGAAGACCTTCTCGGTGAAGTACGTCGACAGCGCCGCCCGCTGCTCGTCGGCGAGCCCGGACCACCGGTTGACCCGGATGCCCTCCTTGTCCAGCTCCGGGCACACCTCGTCGAGGAACACCCGGGCGTGCGCGACGGCCAGGGCCTGCGTGCGCGCCGCGATGCGGGCCAGCTGCTCGCGCGGGGTGAGCCCGTCCGCGCTGCGCACCCCGAGGCCGGCCTCGTCGCGGCGCTTCAGCCCGGCGACGCGGACCATGTAGAACTCGTCGAGGTTCGACGCGAAGATCGCCAGGAACTTGGCGCGCTCCAGGATCGGCAGGCTCGTGTCCTCGGCCAGGGCGAGCACGCGGGCGTTGAAGTCCAGCCAGGACAGCTCGCGGTTGACG
>DASVUG010000361.1:0-5302 GCA_036387155.1 Pseudonocardia sp.
GGCGTCGGGCACGTCCGCGTCGACGACGGCGACCCCGCGCAGCCGGTCCGGCGCCGCCGCCAGTCCCGCGAGCAGCGGGCGGTTGTCCGTGCCGTGCACGCTGGCCGTGACGAGCACCCCGCGGGCGGCACCGACGGCGTCCAGGTGCGCCAGGTACGCGTCCGGGCCGGCGGCGAACGGCGCGTAGGCGGCCCCGGGCACCTGGTCCGCATCGGGGTCGAGGACGTGCGCGTGCACGTCGACAGCACCGTCGGTCACGGCCGACGTCGTATCCGCGCTGCCGCGCGCTGTTCGGCCCCGCCGCGCGCGTCACGACGCGCGCGGCAGCACGAGGTCGCGCGCGGCGGTTCCGCGGCGGGGATGATCACGTGCCCGACGCCGGGCGCACGCCGCCGGTCGGCTCGTCGATCGCGTCCAGGTCGACGTCGGTGCGTTCGCGGACCAGGGCGGCCATGATCCCGAGCAGCGCGTAGGCCACGCCGGCGAAGATCGCGATGGCCGTGGCGATGCCCAGCGGGGTGGCGAGCACCCCGACCGCGAAGGGGAACAGGGCGCCGATGCCGCGGCCGAAGTTGTAGCAGAAGCCCTGGCCCGAGGCGCGCAGCTCCGTCGGGTACTGCTCGCTGAACAGCGGGCCGATCGCGCTGAAGTAGGCCGAGCTGAACAGGCCCAGCGGGAAGCACAGCACCGTGAACAGCGCCGGCCCGAGGTCGAGCAGCAGGAACGGCAGCACGACGACGAACGCGCCCGCCGCGGTGACCATCAGCGTGCGGCGCCGGCCGAGGCGGTCGGTCAGCTGCGCGCCGATCAGGTAGCCGACGAACGCCCCGCTGATCACCAGGAACAGCGTCGAGCCCAGCGCCAGCACCTTCAGCCCGCGGGTGTCGGCGAGGAACTTGGGCAGGAACGTCGTCAGCGCGTAGTAGCCGCCCTGCGCGCCCACCGCGAGCAGCGAGCAGGCGAGGGTGCGGCCGAGGTACGGCGGCGAGAAGATCTTCAGGACGCCGCCGGACGCCGATGTCGTCGGCGCGGCCCGGCGCACCTGCGGCTCCTGGACGCCCCGCCGGATGAAGATGACGAGCACGGCGGGCAGGAAGCCCAGGGCGAACAGCGCCCGCCAGGCGTACTCCGGCGGCAGCAGCGTCGAGGTCAGCACGAACAGCCCCACCGCGACGGCCCACCCGATGGCCCAGCCCGACTGCACGGTGCCGACCGCGCGGCCGCGCACGTCGGCCCGGACGGTCTCGGCCATCAGGACCGCGCCGACGGCCCACTCGCCGCCGAACCCGAGGCCCATCAGCGCCCGGAAGACGCCGAGCGAGACCGGGTCCCACGCCACGGCGCACAGCAGGGTGAAGAACGAGTACCAGGCGATCGTCAGCTGCAGCGTGCGGACGCGCCCGATGCGGTCGGCGAGGATGCCGGCGATCCAGCCGCCGACCGACGAGCTGAGCAGCGTGATCGTCGCGATCAGCCCGGACTGCCCGGTGCCGGTCAGGAACCCGGTGGACACCAGGACCGGGATCAGCAGGCTGAAGATCTGCACGTCGGTCGCGTCGGTGGCCCAGCCGGCGAAGCACGCCCAGAAGGTGCGCCGCTCGTTCGGGCGCATCCGCTTGAACCACGAGCCACCGGTGCCCGGTCGCTCGGCCGCCTCGTCGCGCGTGCCGGTCATCGCTGCCCCATCCGCACGTCGTACACCGCGGACCCGCGAGTAGCAAGATCAACTTCCGGATTCGACGCCGTCACCCGCAGGTCAGGACGGCCTGGATGACGTGGCGGCGGCGGGCGGCGAGGTCGGCGAGCAGGGCCGGGCCCTCGTCCAGCGGCATGACGTCGGTGATGACGTGCTCGCGGACGGCCGGCCCGTGGGCGCGCAGCAGGGTGATGGTCTCCGCCGAGAGCCGCTCGCGGTCCCAGGCGTGCGCCGTGCCGCGGGGCACCCGCCCGATCTGGGCGGTGCGGACGCCGAGGCCGTTGTGGTGGAACTCGGCGCCGAGCTGCAGCGCGGCGCCGTCGTCGGTGTAGAAGGCCAGGTCGATGACGGTGCCCTGGGGACGCAGCAGGCGCAGGGCCAGCGCGAGGGCGGCGGTGCGGCCGCGGCACTGGAACACCACGTCGGCGCCCCGGTCGCCCGGGCCGCGGCGCCAGCGGGTCTTGAGGGCGACGGCGACGTCGCCGGCGTCGGGGTCCAGCGCGGTGAGCCCGAGACCCTCGGCGGCGGCGCGGCGGTGCGCCGTCGGGTCCAGCACGACGACCTCCTCGGCGCCGTGGTGGCGGGCCAGGAGCCCGGTCAGCAGGCCCACGACACCGCCACCCACGACGACCACGCGCCGCCCGCGCACGCCGTCGCCGAGGTCGCGGACGTCCCGCCCGACCTCCTCGACCGCCGCGTGCAGCAGCCCGTTCGCGCAGATGGGCCCCATGTGCGCGACGTAGATGCCCAGCACCGGGTCGAGGTCGGGCGGCAGCGGCACGATCCGGTCGCGCAGCGGGTCGGTCCGGTAGGCGGTGCGGTGCCCGTAGGTCATCGCGACGGTGTCGCCGGCGGCGAACCCGAGGCCGGCGTGGCGCAGGTCGTCCGACACCGCCTCGACCCGCGCGACCTCCATGTAGCCCAGCCGCTCCACCGGGTAGCCGGTGCCCGGCCGGTCCGCGCGGAACAGGCCGAGCTCGGGGTCGAACGAGGAGTGCAGGGCCGGGTTCGTCCCGGAGAGGAAGCTCAGCTCGGTGCCGGCGGACAGGCCGGTGAACCGGGTCCGCACGGCCACCGGGCCGTCCGCGGCCGGGACGGGGCGCACGGCGGCGTGGCCGGGCCGCTCGACGACCAGCGCCAGGTCGGCCGCGCTCTCCACGCCGGGCGGGACGTCGTCCCCGTCCACGGGCCCGTCCGACGGTCCCCATATCCGGCTCATGCGTCGCCCCACCCGTTCACGGACGACCCCTACCCGGCTGCGTGGCCGGCGAACCCCGGGGCGATCGGCTCCGGCCGACCGGACGCGGCCGACCGGGCGACGGCGGTGGCGAGCCGGTGGGTGCGCAGGGCCTCCTCGTAGTCGGGCAGGTCCCGGCCCGGGGTCCGCTCCGCGGCGCCGGACCCGCGGCCCGCCACGGCGTCGACGAACGCCCGGTCGGCCGCGACGCAGGCCTCCATCCGGTCGACCGTCCGGCGCTGCGGCTCCGCGCCCGCGGGGCCGGCGTGCACCTCCAGCCAGTCCTCGCCGACGCCGACGACCAGGCCGTCCGCGACGATCTCGAGCCCGGCCCGCTGCTTCCAGCCGAGCGTCGAGGCGGTGCTCAGCGTGCCGACCGCGCCGTCGGCGAAGGTGAGCAGCGCGGCGGTCGCCGCGTCGACGTCGCCGTCGGGGACGGTGCCGCCGGCGCGCGCCGACACCTCGACGACCTCGCCGACCAGCACCCGGGCCAGGTCGAGCACGTGCACGGCCTGCTCGACGACCGGCCCGCCGGACCGGTCGCGGTGCGACCACCACGCCACCGGCGGCACCTTGTCCCACCAGGCGGCGCTGACCAGCCGGACCGTGCGCCCGGCCAGCAGCTCGCGGGCCCGGGCCACGGGCTCGGCGCAGCGCCAGTGGTGCCCGACGCGGGTGAGCACGCCCTGGACGCGCGCGCCGACCGCCTCCGCGGTGGGCAGGTCGACGCCCAGCGGCTTCTCCACGAACAGCGCGACCCCGGCGGCGGCGACCCGCGCCTCGGCGGTCGCGTCCGCGGCGTCGGCGGGGCCGTGGGCGAACGGCGGCACGCACACGTAGACCGCGTCGAGGTCGTGGGCCAGGAGCTCCTCGACGTCGGCGGCCGTCCCGAGCGAGAACGCGTCGGCGAAGGCGGAGGCGCGGGCCGGGTCGACGTCCGTGGCCGCCACGAGCGCCACGTCCGGGAAACCCGACAGGATGTCCGCGTGCCGCGTCGCGACACCACCCGTTCCGACGAATCCGATGCGGCAGACGGGGACATTTGTCGCTGCTGTCCGGTGCATGAGGGGCGGGTACCTGGTCGAACCGCGTCGAAAACGGGCACCGTGCGGTCATGACGATGACCGTGCTGGTGAACGCCGGACCGTGGCTGGCCGTGCCACCACCCGGGTACGGCGGGATCGAGAACGTCCTCGCGGCGCTGGTCCCGGAGCTGCGGCGCCGGGGCGTCCGCGTGGTGCTCGCGACCGTGGGCAGCAGCACCCTGCCGGTGGACGAGCGGATCGCCGTGTTCCCCGACGGGCGGTTCGCCGAGCTCCAGCGGCCCTACAACCAGGTGATGGGGGTGGCCGGGGCGCACCTGCACCGCGTGGTGCGCGAGCTGCGCCGCCGCGACGACGTCGTCCTGGTGCACGACCACCAGGAGGCGCTCGGGCCCACGGTGCTCGGCGCGCTCGGCCCGGACTGCCCGCCCGTCCTGCACACGCTGCACTGGGACCTCCGCAAGCACCCCGCGCTCTACGGCGAGCTGGAGGGCGGCGGCTCCCTGTGGGTCAACGGGGTGTCGTTCAACCAGCTGACCACCGCGCCGCCGGCGCTGCGGCGGCTCAGCGTCGGGCACGTGCACCTGGCGACGCCGCTGGCCGTGGGCGCGGACCGCCGCCCGGCCGTGCGCAAGGGGACGCACCTGGTCGTCGTCGGCCGGGTGACGCGGTACAAGGGGCAGGCGGTCGCCGCGCGGCTGGCGCACCGCACGGGCGCGGAGGTGGTGCTGGCCGGGCCGGTCGGCCCGTACCACCGGCCGGCGGACCTGGCCGGCCCGGACGTCGACGAGGCCAACCCGGACGTCCGGTACTGGCGCGACGAGGTCGAGCCGCTGGTCGACGGGCGGCTCGTCCGCTGGGTCGGCACGGTCGCCGGGGAGGAGCGCGACGGGCTGGTGGCGTCCGCGCGGGCGTCGCTGGTCCCGATCGACTGGGAGGAGCCGGGCGGCACCGCGGTGGTGGAGTCCCTGGCCCTGGGCACGCCGGTGGTCGGGTTCCGCCGCGGGTGCCTGCCCGAGCTGGTCCAGCACGGCCGGACGGGGCTGCTGGTCGACCCGGGCGACGAGGACGCGCTCGCGGCGGCGGCGGCGGAGACCGACGCGCTGGACCCGGACGCCTGCCGCCGCGAGGCCGCGCGGCGGTTCACCCCGGGCCGGATGGCCGAGCGGTACCTGCGGCTCTACGACAAGGTGCTGTCGCGCAGCGGCCGGGCACGCGCCGTCGGGGGCGCGACCGGGGGAGCGGCGCGGCAGGCCTGACCCCGCGGACCGGACACGGCGGAGGGGCCCCGACCGGCCGTGCTGGACCAGCTCGGGCAGGCACCCG
>DASVUG010000362.1:0-8239 GCA_036387155.1 Pseudonocardia sp.
CCACCGTGGTGGCGCCGGGCTCACCGTGGATGCCGAGCCCCAGCTCCGCGGTGCCCGTGGCCATGCGGCCGGGCTCGGGCGCCCGGGGATGGACACCGGCGAGAGCGACACGCCCAGCGTCCGCACCGACGCCGCGACCCGGCGGGCCGCCTCCGCCACCTCCTGCAAGGGCGCCCCGCTCTCCGCGAGGGCGCCCGCGACCTTGTGGACGAACAGCGTGCCGGCGAGGCCGCGCGGCTGGGCGGCGTCGGGCAGCGCGACGTCGTCGGCGACCGTGACGACCTCGACCCGCCGGCCCAGGGCGCGGGCGCGCTCGGCGGCCAGCCCGAAGGCGAGCCGGTCGCCGGTGTAGTTCTTGACGATCACCAGGCAGCCCGCGTCGCCGGTGACGGCCATGATCGCGGCGAGCACCGCGTCGACGCTCGGCGAGGCGAAGATCTCCCCGCAGACCGCGGCGGTCAGCAGGCCCTCGCCGACGAAGCCGGCGTGGGCGGGCTCGTGGCCGGCGCCGCCGCCGGAGACCAGCGCCACGCGGTCCGCCCGCCGCTCGCGCCGGACGACGACCTTCACGTCCGGGTAGCCGTCGAGCCGGGTCAGCCGGCCGTCCGCGCTGCGGACCAGCGCGTCGACGGCCTCGGTCACCACGGAGTCGAGGTCGTTCACCAGGTGCGTCACGGGTGCGGCTCCTTCGGGTCGAGGCGGTGCGCGGCGGTGCGGTGTGCTGCGACACCTGGCAGCTTTGCTGAACCTCATTCGGCATCGTCGAATGTGATGCGGACCATACGCAGGTGGTTTACTGCCGCGCAAGAGTCGCGGCGAGGTTCTCGAGGAGGCGCGGGTGATCCAGTCGGTGGACCGGGCGATCCGGGTCCTGACCGCGCTGCAGGGCGCGCGCCGGCTGAGCGTCACCGAGGTGGCCGACCGCGTCGGGCTGCCGGCGTCGACGACCCACGGCCTGCTGCGGACCCTGCTCGCGCACGGCCTCGTCGTGCAGGACCGCGGCTCGGGCCGCTACCAGCTCGGGCCGGCCGTGCTGCGGCTGGGCAACGTCTACCTCGACACCCTCGAGCTGCGCTCCCGCGCGGTCCCGTGGGCGGAGGACCTCGCCCGGCGCACCGGGTGCGCCGTCCGGGCCGCGGTGCTGCTGGTCGACGACGTCGTCGTCATCCACCACGAGCCGCGCCCCGGCGGCGGCCGGCAGATGCCCGAGATCGGCATCGTCATCCCGGTCCACGCGAGCGCGCTCGGCAAGGCCATCCTCGCCTTCGCCCCGGACGAGGCCGACCGGGTGCTGGCGTCCGCGGCGCTGCGCAGCATGACCGGCGACACGGTCACCGCGCCGGACGCCCTGCGCCGGCAGCTCGACCGGGTGCGGGCGACGGGCGTCGCCGTCGAGCAGGACGAGGCGGTGCTCGGCGAGAGCGTGATCGCGGCGCCGGTCTTCGACTCCTGGGGGGACGCCGCCGGCGCCATCGGCGTCGTCCTGCCCTCCGGCGGGGTGCCGCCGGAGCAGCACGACGCGGTGGCGGCCGTCCGCGACACCGCCCGGGCGGTCAGCCGGGAGCTCGGCGCGCCGTCCTGGCCACCGCCACGCCCGGCCTGACCGGCCGCACCGCCACCCCGTGATCACCACGAGCGGTGCGGATGCCGCACGAGCGCGGCGACCGCACCGCGTCCGGCGATCACGCCCCGCCGCGTCGCCCACGCCGGGCAGGCCGGCGGGGCCTGGTGGATCCTGGCCCGACCCCGACGAGAGGAAGCCATGCCCGACCCCGACCGGCTGCGCGTCGTCGTGGCCTCCCCGCTGCCCGAGGACCTGTGCCGGCTGATCGAGGAGCGGGAGCCGCGGGTCGAGCTGGTCCGCGACCAGGCGCTCTACCCGCCGATGCGCCACCCGGCCGACCACGAGGGCGACCCGGACTTCTCCCGCACGCCCGAGCAGCAGCGCGCCTTCGAGGAGATGGTCGACTCCGCCGAGGCGCTCTACGGCATCCCCGACGTCGACCCGGCCGCGCTCAAGCGCACCGCCGACGCCAACCCCGGGCTGCGCTGGGTGCACACGATGGCGGCCGGGGGCGGGTCGTCGGTCAAGGCCGCCGGGCTGGACCCCGACCAGCTGGAGCGGATCGTCTTCACCACCTCGGCCGGCGTGCACGGCGGGCCCCTGGCGGAGTTCGCCGTCTTCGGCGTCCTGGCCGGCGCGAAGGACCTGCCGCGGCTGCAGCGCCACCAGCGCGACCACGAGTGGAGCGGCCGGTGGTTGATGCGGCGGGTCGAGGGGATGACGGTGCTGGTCGTCGGGCTGGGCGGCATCGGCAGGGAGGTGGCCCGCCGCCTGGCCGCCCTGGGCGCCAGGTCGATCGGCACGAGCCGCCACGGGCGCCCGGTCGAGCACGTCGAGCGCGTGGTCGGCCCGGACGAGATCGCCGCCGTCGTCGGCGAGGTCGACGCGATCGTGGTGACCGTGCCGGGCACCGCCGCCACCGAGAAGCTGATCGGCGCGGACGTGCTGGCGGCCGTCCGGCCGGGGACGACGCTGGTCAACGTCGGGCGCGGCACGGTGGTCGACGAGGACGCGCTCGTGCCGGCCCTGCGCGACGGGCGGATCGGCCTGGCGGTGCTCGACGTCTTCGCCACCGAGCCGCTGCCGGCCGACAGCCCGCTGTGGGACGAGCCCAACGTCGTGATCAGCCCGCACACCGCCGCGCTGGACGCCACCGAGGAGCGCCGGATCGCGGAGCTGTTCGCCGACAACGCCACGCGGCTCCTGGACGGGCAGGAGCTGCGCAACGTGGTGGACACCGTGGACTTCTACTGATGGCTGACTTCTACTGATGGCCGTCTCCTGATGGCGGGGGACCTGTTCGACCTCGCGGGGCGCAGCGCGCTGGTCACCGGCTCGAGCCGGGGGATCGGGCGGGCGCTGGCCCGCGGGCTGCTGGCGGCCGGGGCCCGCGTCGTCGTGCACGGCCGCGACCCCGACCGCGCGGCGGCCACCGCGGCGGAGCTGGCGGAGGAGACCGGCGGCGCGGCGCTGGTGAGCACGTTCGACCTGACCGACGCGGCGGCCGTCGACGCGGGCGTGGCCGAGGTCGAGCGGCGGTGGGGCCCGCCGGACGTCCTGGTGAACAACGCGGGCATCCAGCGGCGGGCGGCGTTCCTCGACTTCCGCGTCGAGGACTGGGACGACCTCGTCGCCACGAACCTGACCGGCGCGTTCCTGGTGGGGCAGCGGGTCGCCCGCGGCATGGTCGCCCGGGGCAGCGGCAAGATCGTCAACGTCGGGTCGGTGCAGAGCCGGCTGGCCCGCCCCGGGATCACGCCCTACGCCGCCACGAAGGGCGGCATCGCCATGCTGACCCGGGGCATGTGCGCCGACCTCGGCCCGCACGGGATCCAGGCGAACGCGCTCGCGCCGGGCTACGTCGCGACGGAGCTGACCGCGGCCCTCGTGGCGGACGCCGGGTTCACCGCCTGGGTGGCGGGCCGCACCCCGGCGGGGCGCTGGGGCGAGGTCGACGACCTGGTCGGCGCGCTGGTGTTCCTGGCCTCCCGCGCGTCGGACTTCGTCAACGGGCAGGTGCTCTACGTCGACGGCGGCATGACGGCGGTGGTGTAGGTGGCGGTCGTGCCGATGGCGGCCCCGGACGGCGTCCCGGCCACGTCCCCGGGCGTCGTCGTGCACGCGGCCCACGACCTGCGGGTCGAGCCGGTGCCGGTGCGCCCGCCCGGGCCCGACGAGGCCGTGGTCCGCGTGGCCTACGGCGGCGTGTGCGGGTCGGACCTGCACTACTGGCTGCACGGCGCGGCCGGGGAGTCGGTGCTGCGGGCGCCGATGGTGCTCGGGCACGAGGTCGTCGGCGCCGTCGCCCGCCCGGCCGCCGACGGCAGCGGGCCGCCCGCGGGCACCCGCGTCGCCGTGCACCCCGCGAGCCCCGGCGACGACGGCGTGACCCGCTACCCGCCCGACCGGCCGAACCTCTCGCCGCGGTGCCGCTACCTGGGCAGCGCCGCGCGCTTCCCGCACGAGGACGGGGCGTTCGTCCGCTACGCGACGCTGCCGGCCCGCATGCTGCGGGCGTTGCCCGACGGCCTGTCCTCGCGCACCGCCGCCGTCGTCGAGCCGGCGTCGGTGGCCTGGCACGCGGTGTCCCGGGCCGGCTCCGGGGGCGCGGTCGCCGGACGGCGCGCGCTGGTGGTCGGCGCCGGCCCGATCGGCGCGCTGGTCGTCGCGGTGCTGCGCCGCGCCGGCGCCGCCGAGGTCGTCGCGGTCGACCTGCACGACCACGCGCTGGCGACCGCCCGCCGGCTCGGCGCCACGCACACGCTGCGCGCGACCGACACCGACGCCGTGGCCGCCGTCCAGGCCGACGTGGCGGTGGAGTCGAGCGGCAGCCCCACCGGACTGGCGAGCGCGATCCGCGGCACGGCGCGCGGCGGCCGCGTCGTGCTGGTGGGCCTGCTGCCCGCCGGCGACCAGCCCGTCCCGATCGCCCTGGCCGTCACCCGGGAGCTGGAGCTGGTCGGCTCGTACCGGTTCAACGACGAGATCGACGCCGTCATCGCCGCCCTGGCCGACGGGAGCCTGGCGGTGGAGCCGGTCATCACCCACGAGTTCCCCGTCGAGGACGCCGCGGCCGCGTTCGCCACGGCCCGCGACGCGGCGGTCTCGTCGAAGGTGCTGCTGCGCTTCTGAGCCGCCCGCTCAGCCGCGCCGGGCCTCGACGACGTACGCGGTCATCTCGGTCTCGATCGGCCCCGCACCGAGCTCCGCGGCCACGACCTCCTCGATCAGGGCCGTCGTGGCGGCCAGGTCGCCGCGGGCGGTGATCCCGGCGCGCACCGGGGTGCCGCTGCAGAAGCCGACCGCGACGTCGGCGGCCGACCGCGCCCGTCCGGTGAGCGTCACCGGCTCCACGGTCACCGACGTGAAACCGCCCGCCCGGACGTCCGCGACGAACCGGTCCGGGTCGTGGTAGCCGTGCGGGACCGCCTCCAGGAACGGAGGCGGGTCGTCGGGGAACGCACGGCGGGTCCCCGCCAGGATCGCGCGGCCGAAGCCGTGCGTCGCGGCGGCGTCCCAGGTGCTGACGAGCAGCCGTCCGCCCGGGGCCAGCACCCGGTGGGCCTGCGCGAACGCCGCGGGCCGGTCGGGGAAGAACATCACCCCGAACTGGCACGCGAGCAGGTCGAAGCGCCGGTCGCCGCACGGGAGGTGCTGCGCGTCCGCGACGGCCCAGCGCGCCTGCGGCACCCGGTCGACGCCCGTGCGCACCATGTCCGGGTTCAGGTCGGTCGCCACGACGGTGGCGTCCGGCAGGGCGGCGACCAGCTCGCCGGTCACGATCCCGCTGCCCGCGGCGACCTCCAGCACCCGCTGCGCGTCCGCCGCGGCGGCCCGGCGGGCGAGGTCGACGGCGAAGGGCCGGAACACCATGGGGCCGAGGAGGCGGTCGTAGACCTCCGCCATCCCGCCCACCCAGGTGCGGTCCGGCTCAGCTGCCACGGGGAGGACCGTACTGCGGCGGGCAAGCCCCCCGGGGCCACCGGACGCGTCCGGGGACGCCGGGGTCAGGCGCGGCGGGCCCGGTAGGCGGCGACGGCGACGCGGTTGCCGCAGGTGGGGCTGCAGTAGCGGCGCGAGCGGTTGCGCGACAGGTCGAGGACCACGCCGTCGCAGGTCGGGTCGGCGCAGACCGCGAGCCGGCCCATCTCGTCCGCGCGGATGAGGTCCACCATCGCCATCGCCGTCTCCACCGCGATCCGGTCGGCCAGCGGGGCCGCGCGCCCGATGGCGTGCAGGTGGTAGTCGAAGCTGTCGTGGCGCACCAGCTGCGGGACGGCCCGGTAGCGGGCGAGCAGGTCGTTGACCAGCCCGGCGGCGGTGTCGCGGTCGGCCAGCAGCAGCGTCCGCAGCGGCGCGCGCAGCGCCCGCACGGCCGCGAGCTCGTCGGCGTCGTGGGTGCGGGCGCCGGTGTAGTCGTGCGCGGCGTAGAAGGCGTCGAGCTGCGCGGTCGTGGTCAGGGTGTCCGGCGGCTCGGCCGAGTTGACCAGTGTCGCCGCGGCCAGCAGCGACGCCTCCGTGTCATGCGCGAAAACCACTTTGACACCTTACCGCGGCACCTCTAGCGTCATGTGTCATGACGACGTTGACCCATGACGCACGCCGGGCCGTCACCGTCGGCTGGGTGCTGGCGCTGGTGTCGGCGGCGTCCTTCGCGCTCTCGGGGGTACTGGGCCGCGGCCTGATGGACGCCGGCTGGTCGGCCCCGGCCGCCGTCGCGGTCCGGATCCTGGTGGGGGCGGCGGTGCTGGCCCCGCTGGCGGCCGTGCAGCTGCGCGGGCGGTGGGGGCTGTTGCGCCGCCACCTGCCGCTGCTGGCGGTCTACGGCGCCGTCCCCGTCGCCGGCTGCCAGCTCGCCTACTTCACCGCGGTGCGCCACGTCCCGGTCGGGGTGGCCCTGCTGATCGAGTACACCGCGCCGCTGGCGGTGGTCGCGTGGCTGTGGGCGCGCCACGGCCAGCGCCCGACCCGGCTGACGGTGCTCGGCGCGGCGATCGGGATCGTGGGCCTGCTGCTCGTCGTCGACCTGGCGGGCGGGGCGACCAGCCCGATCGGGGTCGCCTGGGCGCTGGTGGCGATGGTCGGCGCCGCGTTCTTCTTCGTGCTCTCCTCGCGGGAGTCCGACGGCCTGCCCGGCACCGCGCTCGCCGCGGGCGGGCTGCTCGTCGGCGGGCTCCTGCTGCTGCTGGCCGGGGCGGTCGGCCTCGTCCCGTTCGCGACGGCGACCGCGCCCGTGGCCTACTCCGGCGTCACCGTGCCCTGGTGGGTGCCCGTCGCCCTGCTGGGGACGGTGACCGCGGCGATGGGCTACGGCTGCGGGATCGCCGCCACCCGCCGGCTCGGCGCGCGCCTCGCCTCCTTCATCGGGCTGTCGGAGGTGCTGAACGCCCTCGTGTTCGCCTGGGCCCTGCTCGGCCAGGTGCCCACCCCCGTCCAGCTCGCCGGCGGCGCCCTGGTCGTGGCCGGCGTCGTCGCCGTCCGGCGCGGCGAGCCCGCGGCGCCGGACGGACCGGTGCCCGCGTAGTCGCCACGCCGGCTCCGGGGGCGGCGGCACCCGGGCGGCGCGGGGGGCGGCGGCACGGCAGGGGCCGGCTGCTGTTCGATGGGCCCGTCCCGAGGTGAGGAGGGCGCACGTGCCGCGCAGCTGTGGGTCGGTCCAGAACTACTTCCGGCAGGTCGACTTCTACCCGGACCTGCGCCGCAACCAGGCCGTGCTCGAGGGCATGACGGTCGCGGTGCTGCGCGGGGGCCGCCGCGCGGCGCCCGCACCACCCGCGGAGATCCCGGTCGTCGTGCACGTGGTCCACCACACCGACGCCGACGACCTCTCGTCCGCGCAGGTCGCGTCCCAGATCGCCGTGCTCAACGAGGACTACACGGGCGCCAACGCCGACCGCGGGAACGTCCCGGCGCCGTTCGCCGGGCTCGTCGCCGACCCCGGGCTGCGCTTTGCGCTGGCCACCGCCGACCCCTCCGGCCGCCCGACCGACGGCATCACCCGCCGCCGGACCGACGTCGCGGCGTTCGGCGTCGACGACCGCGTGAAGGCCGCCGCCACCGGCGGCACCGACCCGTGGGACCCCGCCCGCTACCTCAACATCTGGGTCTGCCGCCTCGACGGCGGGACGCTGGGCTACGCCCAGTTCCCCGGCGGCCCGCCCGCCACCGACGGCGTGGTCGTCCTGACCTCCGCGTTCGGCCGCGGCGGCAGCGCCGTCGCCCCGTTCGACCGCGGCCGCACCACGACGCACGAGGTGGGCCACTACCTCAACCTGTCCCACATCTGGGGCGAGGCGCGCGTGCCGACGTGCACCGACTCCGACTCCGTCGACGACACCCCGAACCAGTGGGGCCCGAACTTCGGCAAGCCCACCTTCCCGTCGGGGTCGTGCGACAACGGCCCGGACGGCGACCTGTTCTGCAACTACATGGACTACGTCGACGACGACGCGATGGTGATGTTCACCCGGCAGCAGGTCGCCCGCATGCACGCGGCGCTGGAGTTCTCCCGGCCCGGTCTCGGCCGCCCGGGCCCGGACCCCGCCGCGGACGGCCGGGGCGCGGGCGCCCCTGCCGCCGGTGCCGGTGCTCCGGGGGAGGGCGCCGCGCGCGGGAGCGCCGCGGCCGAGGGCGCCGCCGGCGCCGCGGCCGGCTCCGAGGGCGCCGCCGACGTTG
>DASVUG010000363.1:0-6994 GCA_036387155.1 Pseudonocardia sp.
GGTCGCTGCAGGTACACCTCGTGGTCGTCGGCCCCGGCGACCACGAGCGGCACCGTCCCCAGGCCGGCCGCGAGGCGCTCGGCGATGGCGGCGTGCAGCGGGCTCGGTTGCGCTCCGACCGCGATCGTCACGCGGTCCGCCGGCAGCTCCCCCGGCGCGAAGGCGTGCGCGGTGAGGATCCGCGCGTCGTCGCGCAGCGCGGCCTCCGCGTTCACGGCCATCCGTCGCACCGCGGGGGCGTCGAGGTCCGCGGCGCCCGCCGAGACCACCTCGAGCATCACGGCGTAGGCGCCCTGCCAGTCGTCGGGGTGGGCCGCGAGGTGCGCCTCGATCGGCGCGAGGAGCCCGGCGTGCAGCGCGGCGCCGTCGGGCAGCATCCCGACCGCCGCCGGCTCCCACGCGATCGCCTCGGCGACGACGTCGGGGTGGCGGGCGGCCAGGGCGAGCGCGACCACCCCGCCCGAGCTGAACCCCAGCACCGTCGCGGGCGCCGCGTCCAGGGCGCGCAGCAGCGCGGCGGCGTCGTCGGCGTGCCGCTCGACCCCGCCCTCCGGCCAGTCGGCGCGGGTGCTCGCCCCGGTGCCCCGCCGGTCGTAGGTGACGACGCGGCGGCCCCGCGCGGCGAACGCGGCCGCCTGCGGGGCCAGCAGGTCGGCGTCCTCGGCGCCGCCGTGGACCAGCAGCAGGGGCGGGCCCTCGCCGACGACGTGGGAGGACAGGGGGACGTCCACGGTGGTCTCCTTTCGTTTAACTTTGACTCTATTGAATAGTGGCTACAGTAAGCGGATGACGTCCGCCGGACAAGCCCGCCGCCCGTACGACGCGGCCGGGCGCCGGGCCCAGGCCCGGGCGACCCGCGAGCGGATCCTGGCGACGGCGCGGGAGCTGTTCGTGGCCCGCGGCTACGCGTCGGTGTCGGTCGCGGAGGTCGCGGCCGCGGCCGGGGTGTCCGCGCCCACGGTGTTCGCCGGGTTCCGGACCAAGGCCAACCTGCTCAAGGAGGCCACCGAGACGGCGCTGGTGGGCGACGCCGAGCCGGTGCCCCTGGCCGACCGCCCCGCGATGCGCCACGTGGTCGCCGCGCCGACCGCGCGCGAGCTCGTCGAGCGGTTCGCGGCGCTCGTCGCCGAGGCCGGCCCGCGGGTCGTCCCGCTGTACGCGGTCCTGCACGCCGCCGCCGACGCCGATACCGAGCTGGCCCGCCTCGCCCGCACCCTCGACGAGCAGCGCCTGGCGGGCGCGACGCGCCTGGCCACCGTCGTGCTCGAACGGCTCGGGGTGCCCGACCCGCAGCGGACCGACCCCGACCGGCTGGCCGAGGTCCGCGACACGATCTGGACGTTCAACTCGCCCCAGCTGTGGACCCTGCTCGTGACCGGGCGCGGGTGGAGCCCGCAGCGCTACGGGCGGTGGGCCGCCCGGGCCCTGACCGCGCTCGTCGCGGAGCCGTAGCGCCGTCCGCCCGCGGCGAACACCGCCGCTGTGGGCGAACACGGACCGGGCGGGCCCGGCGCCGCCCCTAGCGTCGCGGGCACACCGCACCCCCGAGGAGGAGCCCGTGTCCCCGCGCCTGCGTGCCACCGCCCACGACCCGTCGTACACCGGCGACGCCGTGCTCGACCGGCTCTTCGACGAGCGCATCGTCTACCTGGCCGGGGAGGTCGACGACGCCGCCGCGCACCGGGTCACCGCGCAGTTGCTGCTGCTCGCCGCCGACGACCCGGTCCGCGACATCACCCTGTACGTCAACTCGCCCGGCGGCTCCGTCACGGCCGGGATGGCGATCTACGACACGATGCAGCTCGTCCCGCCGGACGTGGCCACGTGGGCGGTCGGGTTCGCGGGGTCGATGGGCCAGTTCCTGGTGACGGCGGGGGCGCCGGGCAAGCGGCACGCGCTGCCGCACGCGCGGATCATGATGCACCAGCCGTCGGCCCAGATGGGCGGTACGGCCACGGACATCACGATCCGCGCGGGCGTCTTCGGCGCGATGAAGCGCGAGGTCGCCGAGCTGACGGCCCGCCACACGGGGCAGCCGGTCGCGGCGGTGACCGCCGACGCCGACCGGGACCGCTGGTTCACCGCCGAGGAGGCGCGTGCGTACGGGCTGGTCGACCACGTCGCCGGACCGGCCGGACGAACCGGACCGATCGGGCGGCGCATCGGTTTCCTGGGCGAGGGGCGGGGGAACACGCGCGGGTGACGTCACGGACGCCCTGCCCCTCGCACCGCAGCCGAGCACGGCGTGAAGGACCGGTGACATGACCGGCGGGGGGACCCGGCGCTTCCCGCCGCAGCTCGCGATCGCGCTCCTGATGGCCCTGCCGGGCACGTACCTGGGCGGGGCCACCTACCTCGGGCTCCCCCACCCCGAGCTGGCGCCGCCGCTGGCCGCGCTGGTCTACGGGATCGCCATCATCGGCGGGGCGTTCATGCTGTCGTGGGCGGCCGAGGCCGCACAGGTCGACGTCAGCGCCGGGCTGGCGCTGGCCGTGCTGGCGCTGCTCGCGGTGCTGCCCGAGTACGCCGTCGACGCCGTGTTCAGCTGGCAGGCCGGGCAGATCTACGCCGAGCAGGGCACGTGCCCGCCCTCCCCGGACGGCAGCACGCCGTGCGCGCTGGCGCTGGCCAACATGACGGGCGCGAACCGGATCCTGGTCGGCGTGGGCTGGCCGCTGGTCGTGCTGATCGCCACCCTGGCGGTCCGCAACGCCCGGCGCCACGGCGGCCACGACAGCACGACGACGCACTCCGGCTGCGTGACGATGCCCCGCGCGCTCTCGGCCGAGGTCGCCTTCCTCGGCGTCGCCACGCTCTACTCCCTGACGCTGCCGCTGCGCCGCACGCTCACCCTGGTCGACGCCGCGATCCTCGTCGCGATCTTCGTCGCGTACGCCTGGCGGCTGTCCAAGGCGTCGCCGGAGGAGCCGGACCTGCAGGGCACCTCGAAGTGGATCGGCGAGATGCCGACGACCCCGCGGCGCTCGGTCTACATCGGCCTGTTCGTGGTGGCGGCGGCGGTCATCCTGGCCTGCGCGGAGCACTTCGCGGAGTCGCTGGTCACGACCGGCGAGGAGCTCGGCGTCGACCCGTTCGTCCTCGTGCAGTGGGTGGCCCCGCTGGCCAGCGAGGCACCCGAGCTGATCGTCGCCTGCCTGTTCGCGTGGCGGCTCAAGGCGGCGGACTCGCTCGGCACGCTGCTGTCGAGCAAGGTCAACCAGTGGACGCTGCTGGTCGGGACGATCCCGATCGTCTTCGCGATCTCGGCCGGCACGACCGACGGCCTCCCGATCGACGCCCAGCAGCGCGTCGAGCTGCTGCTCACCGCCGCCCAGTCGCTGTTCGCGGTGAGCATCCTGGTCACGCTGGCGCTCACCACCCGCAACGCGCTGGCCCTGCTCGCGCTGTTCGCGGTGCAGTTCTTCGGCAGCCTCCTGCTGGACGCCGACGCCGACCGGATCCTGAACCTGAGCCTGTCGGGGGTGTACATCGCGCTCGCCGCGGTCGAGCTGGTCCGGCACCGCCGCCACCTCGCCCGCGTCGTCCGCGACGGGTTCGCCACCCCGTTCGAGGAGCTCGAGAAGGCCGACCACGAGGCTGAGGAGGAGGCGGAGGCGAGCCGCACCGGCGAGCGCGCCGGCGGGGACCGCCGGTCCTCCTGACCCCCGCCCCGCGGGCGGGTGCCCCCCGGCTAGCGTGGACACGGCAGGTTACGAGGACCGAGGAGAGACAACATGCGCGTCGGCGTGCTCACGGGGGGCGGCGACTGCCCCGGGCTGAACGCGGTGATCCGGGCGATCGTGCGCAAGGGCGTGCCCGAGTACGGCTACTCCTTCACCGGGTTCCGCGACGGGTGGCGGGGGCCGCTCGAGGCCGCCACGATGCCGCTGGACATCCCGGCCGTGCGCGGTCTGCTCCCGCGGGGCGGGACGGTGCTCGGCTCGTCGCGCACGAACCCGTTCGCCATCGAGGGCGGCGTGCAGCGGATCAAGAAGAACCTGCAGAACCTCGGCGTGGACGCGCTGATCGCGATCGGCGGCGAGGACACCCTCGGCGTGGCGACGCAGCTGCACGAGGCCGGCGTGAACGTCGTGGGCGTGCCCAAGACGATCGACAACGACCTGTCGGGCACGGACTACACGTTCGGCTTCGACACCGCCGTGAACATCGCGACGGACGCGATCGACCGCCTGCACACCACCGCCGAGAGCCACCACCGGGTGCTGATCGTCGAGGTGATGGGCCGGCACGCCGGCTGGATCGCGCTGCACTCCGGCATGGCCGGCGGGGCGAACATCATCCTCATCCCCGAGGTGCCGTTCGACATCGACCAGGTGTGCCGCTGGGTCGAGGCCCGCTTCCAGCTGCACTACGCGCCGATCATCGTCGTCTCGGAGGGCGCCAAGCCCAAGGAGGGCGACGAGGTGCTGCACAGCGGCGAGAAGGACGCGTTCGGCCACGTCCGCCTGGGCGGCGTCGGGGAGTTCCTGGCCCGGGAGATCGAGTCGCGCACCGGCAAGGAGGCGCGCACCACCGTGCTCGGGCACGTCCAGCGCGGCGGCACGCCCACCGCGCGCGACCGCTGGCTCGCGACCCGCTTCGGGCTGCACGCGATCGACGCCGTCGCCGCCGGCAAGTGGGGCCAGATGACGGCCCTGCGCGGCACGGACATCATCACCGTCCCGCTGGCCGAGGCCACCAAGCAGCTCAAGGTCGTCGACCCCGCGCTCTATGCCGAGGCCGAGGTCTTCTTCGGCTGATTCGCGGGCCCGGGCGGCGCCTCGCCGCGTCGTCGTCGCCCGTAGCACACCGCTCCGTACTAGACGATCCCCTGCCGGGTGGCGGTGTGGACGATCTGGGTGCGGCGGCGGACCTCCAGCTTGTCGCGCAGGTTGCGCACGTGGAACTTGACCGTCGCCTCGGAGATGAGCAGCCGGTCGCCGATCTCGCGGTTGCTCAGGCCGACGGCGAGCAGCCGGAGCACCTGGTTCTCGCGCTCGGTCAGGGCCGGCGCGCGCGGCTCGTCGGGCGCGGGTCCCGCGGGCTGGTCCCGACCGCCCGGTCCGGCGGCGAAGACGCCCTCCCCGCGCAGCAGGGAGCGCACGGCGGCCAGCAGCTCGTCGGTGCCGGCGCCCTTGCGCAGGAACCCGTGCACGCCCAGCCGGACCGCGCGCATCATCAGCGCCCGGTCGCGGGAGGCGGTGAACACCAGCACCCGCACCCGGCGCTCGAGCAGGCGGCGGGCGAGGTCCAGGCCCGCCTCGCCGGACGCGGGGCCGGCCGGGTCCGGGTCGAGCACGACGAGGTCGGGCGGGCACCGGTCGACGAGCGCCAGCGCCTCGCGGGGCGTGGCCGCCTCGCCCACGACGACGACGTCCGGCTCCGCCGCGAACAGGGCCCGCAGCCCGTAGCGCACGATCGCGGCCTCGTCGACGACCAGCAGGCGGGCCGTCCGCCGCGGGCCGGGCGGGCGCGCCGGACCCGTACCGCGGTCGAGCAGGGCGTCAGCGGTCACGCGAACCTCCGGGGGACGGTCCGTCGTCCCGTCCCGCGGACCGCCGCCCCGGTGGGGCGGTGATCGGCGGGACGCGCCCCGGTCGGGCGGGCGGCGCGGCCGGACCCGCGGACGGTAATCCGGGCGACGTTGCGCCGCCGTTGCATCACCCGGGACGCCGGCGGACGGGTCGGATGGTGGGCGGAGCGCGGCTGCGCGATGATGAACCCGGGGGACGCGGCGACGGTGCGCGAGGTGCTCATGGCGGACGGGAGCGGCCCCGCGCGGCCGGCACCGCGGCCCGCGGCGAACACCGTTCCCGCGACCGGGGACCCGGTGGAGCGGGCCCGGGCCCTGCACCAGGTGTACGACGCCGTCCTGTCCGGGGCCGCCCCGACCGCCGCCGGGCCGGGGGCGCCCCGGTCGCTGGTGTCGGAGTCGTGGCGGCGCAGCCTCGCGGCCCGGGTGGACCCGGACCACCACGTCGCCCCCGTGACCTACCCCGAGCGCGACCTCGACGGCGTCCGCGGGGCGCACCCCCTCGGGGCGGTGCTGCCGCTGCTGCGCAGCACGCTGGTCAGCATCGCGGACGAGGCCGTGCACATCATGGTCGTCACCGACGCCGACGGCACCATCCTCTGGCGCGAGGGCGCGAACGGCCTGCTGCGCAGCGCGGACGCCGTCGGGCTCGCGCCGGGCACCCGCTGGTCGGAGGACGCCATCGGCACGAACGCGATGGGCACCGCGCTGGCCGTCGACGCGCCGGTGGCGATCCACTCGGCCGAGCACCTCGTCCGGGCCGTGCACGCGTGGACCTGCGCCGCCGCACCGGTGCACGACCCCGACACGGGCACGATCGTCGGCGCGATCGACGTCACCGGGCCCCTGCACACCGCGCACCCGGCGATGGTCGCGCTGGTCGCGGCCACGGCCCAGCTCGCGGAGAACCAGCTGCGGGTGCGGCTGGCCATCGCCGACGAGCGGCTGCGGGTGCGGAACATGCCGCACCTCGCGAGCCTGCGCGGGCGGGCCGGTGCGCTGCTCACCCCCACCGGCCGGGTGCTGGCCGGCGAGCCGTACGGCCGGTGGCCGGCGCGCGTGGCGATCCCGGCGGGCACCGAGCGCGTCCGGCTCGACGACGGCCGGGAGATGCTCCTCGAGCCGCTGGCCGAGGGCTACCTGCTGCGCGCCGCCGAGCCGCCCGCCGGGCGCGTGCGCCGCCACGCGCTGTCGCTGCGCCTGCTCGGCGAGCACCCGACGGTCCTGCTCGACGGCAGGCCCGTCCCGGTGACGCTGCGTCCCGCCGAGCTGCTCGCCGTGCTGGCCCTGCACCCGGACGGGCTGACCGCCGAGCGGCTGGCGCTGCTGCTCTACGGCGACGGTGGCAACCCGACGACGGTGCGGGGCGAGGTGCTGCGGTTGCGCAGCCTGATCGGGGCGGACGTGCTGCGCACCCGGCCCTACCGGCTCGACGCCGACGTCGACACCGACTTCGGCGCC
>DASVUG010000364.1:0-3169 GCA_036387155.1 Pseudonocardia sp.
ACGCCGTCTGCTCGCCGACCTCCAGCAGGTGCCCGGTGACCCAGCGGACGACCTCGTGCACGAACAGCACGCGGTTCGCGGTGGAGTGCACCTCGTGGCCCTCGTCGTCGAACAACAGGAAGCCGGGGGAGGCGCCGCGCGCCCGCAGCGCCGCCACGATCTGCTCCGCCTCGACGAGCGGCACGTTCGTGTCGTAGCTGCCGTGCACCACCAGCAGCGGGGCGGTGATGCGGTCCGCGCTGTGGATGGGGGAAAGCTCGCGCAGCAGCTCCGCGTCGGCCTGCGGGTCGCCGTACTTCGTGGTGGCCGCCGCCGCGATCCACGGCTCCGTCCGGGCGTAGAAGGTCGCGAAGTCCGAGATGCCGCAGACGTCGACCCCCACCCGGAACAGCTCCGGGAACCAGGCGAGCGCGACGAGGGTGAGGTAGCCGCCGTACGAGCGGCCCGACACCCCGATCCGGGCGGGGTCGGCCAGCCCGGAGTCCACCAGCGAGTCCACGGCGGCGCGGACGTCGGTGATGGCGTCGAACCGGCGCCCGACGTCGTCGGCGCGCGAGAAGCTGCGCCCGTACCCGCCGGACCCGCGGACGTTCGGGGCGAAGACGGCCACGCCGGCGGCGAGCAGGGCCTGGAACAGCGGCTGGAAGACCGGCCGCTCCTGGGCCTCGGGCCCGCCGTGCAGCCAGATCAGGGTGGGCTGGGGGACCGGCGCGGCGACCGCGGTCGGGGCGGCGAACGCGCCCGCGGGCCGGAAGAGCCACCCGGTCAGCGGCAGCCCGTCCTCGCCGGTGAAGCGGTGCAGGACGGGGTCGACGAGGTGCTCGGCCGCCCGTGGGACCGCCGGCAGCAGCGGCGTCACCGCCGGGCCCGCCGGCGCGTCGGCGGGCGCGGGGTCGAGCGGATCGTCCAGGCCGAGCCGGTCGATCGCCGGGGGGACGGTGGGCCCCTCGTTGCCCACCAGCAGCGCCCGCCCGTCGCGGGTGAACGCGGCACCGGTGACGACGTCGCCGGGCGGGGCGGGCAGGGCCACGGCGGTGCCGGAGCGCAGGTCGAGCATCTCCAGCTCGCTGCGGCCGTCCACGTTCCACACCAGCGCGGCGCGGGCGCCCGCCGGGTCGAGCGCCACGAGGTCCAGGTCGGCGTCGTCGCGCCCGGCGACCACGTGCGGCAGCGACGGCTCGGCGTCGCCGTTGAGGCCGACGGCGAGCAGCGCAGCGCGCTCCGCCCCGGCGTCGGTGTGCACGAACAGCTGACCGCCGGTGACCCCGAACCGGCAGTCCGCGACGTTCGCCCCGCCGCCGGGCAGCAGCTCGGTGCACCGCCCGCTGCGCAGGTCGAACATCTCCAGCCGGCGGTCGCCGCGGCGCCCGACGCGCACGACCGCGCGCAGCCCGTCCCCGCTCACCGCGCACACCACGGCGGCCGGGCCGCTGGTGAGCATCGTCGACGTGCCGTCGCGGACGTCCACGAGGCAGGCGACCCCGTCCCCGCCGGCCGCTCCGAAGATCGTGATGCCGACCTGGCGCCCGCGCGGTGACCACGCGCCCAGGGTGACCGCGGCGGCGCTCGGCGCCAGGTCGTGGGTCTGCGTGCCGTCCGGGGTGATCAGCCGGACGCGGGTGCGCTCCCCGCCGCCCGGGGCGAGCTGGCAGGCCAGCCAGTACCCGTCCGGGGACCAGGTCAGGCGCTGCACGTCCCACGGCACGTCGCCGTCGCGGGGGTCGCCGGCGGGCTGTGCGTCGGTGGGCGGGTCGGTGGGGAGGGGCCAGGCGGGCTCGACGACGGGGGAGCCGTCCGGCGGGAGCGGCGCGACCCAGGCGCGCGGCCGGCCGTCCCGGTCGGAGATCCAGGCCAGCATGCGCCCGTCCGGGGAGGGGACGGGCGCGGAGTAGGCCGTCGCGAAGAGGGCCGGGTCGTGGTCGGCCGCGGCGGTCGGGGGGGCGGCGAGGAGCCGCTCGCGCCGCCGCAGGGCGAAGTCCGCCCCGCTGACGACGCCTCCCGCGTCAGCGCCGGCGCGGACGGTCGCGTCCGCTCCCAGGGCACGCTCCAACGCTAGATCCCCCTGTCCTGCAGCCACATCTCCAACAGCGCCACCTGCCACAACGCGTTCGAGCCGAGGTTGGTGCGCGCGGTGTTCGGATCCGCCAGCATCGCGTCGAGCCAGTCGCTGCGGACCAGCCCGCGCGCCTTTGCAACGGGGTCGGTCACGGCGTCGCGCACGCGGTCGAGGAAGGGCCCCTCGAGGTGGCGGATCGCCGGAACGGGAAAGTACCCCTTGGGCCGGTCGATGACACCGTCCGGGACCACGCCGCGGGCGGCCTCCTTGAGCACCCCCTTCCCGCCGTGCGCGAGCTTGAGCTCGGGCGGGCAGGCCGCCGCGAGCTCGACGAGCTCGTGGTCGAGGAAGGGCACGCGCGCCTCCAGCCCCCAGGCCATGGTCATGTTGTCGACGCGCTTCACCGGGTCGTCGACCAGCATGATCGTGGAGTCCAGCCGCAGCGCCGCGTCCAGCGTGGTGTCCGCCCCCGGCGCCGCGAAGTGGTCGCGGACGAACGCGCGGCTCGGGTCGTCGTCGAGCAGCCAGTCCGGCTCCAGGATCGCGGCGAGGTCGGCGTGCGGGCGGTCGGTGAAGACCTCCGCGTAGGCCTCGGCGCCCCGCTCGCGGGGCACGCGGGCCAGGGGCGGGTACCAGTCGTAGCCCGCGAACACCTCGTCCGCCCCCTGCCCCGACTGCACGACCGTGACCGACTTCGAGACCTCCTGCGCGAGCAGGTAGAAGGCCACGCAGTCGTGGCTGACCATCGGCTCGGCCATCGCCCCGATCGCCTCGTCGACGGCCGGCAGCAGCCGCTGCGGGTCGACCAGGATCTGCTGGTGGTCGGTGGCGAACTCGCGGGCCACCAGGTCGGAGTACTGGAACTCGTCGCCCGCCTCCCCGCCGGTGGCGTGGAACCCGACGCTGAAGGTCTTGAGGCCCACCTGCCCCTCCTGCGCGAGCAGGCCCACCACCAGCGAGGAGTCCAACCCACCGGAGAGCAGGACGCCGACGGGGACGTCGGCGACCATGCGCCGCTGCACGGCGAGCCGCAGGGCCGCCAGCACGGCGTCGCGCCAGTCGCCCGCCGACATCCGGGCGTCCTGGGGCCGCCGCACGTGCTCGGGGCGCCAG
>DASVUG010000365.1:0-4746 GCA_036387155.1 Pseudonocardia sp.
CGCGTCGGGGAAGAATGCGTCGTGCACGACGCGGGGGGCGCTGAGCGCGGCGACGGCGTCGGTGACCTTGCCGCGGTCCAGCGTCCGGGCGCTGCGCAGGGCGTCGGCGAGCTCTGCGGGGTTGCGCCCGCACACGTAGCCCGACACGCCCTGGCGGACCAGCCCGCCGGTGTCGGCTCCCTCGGTGACGACGGCGGCGAGCCCGGCGGCCATCGCCTCGACCAGCACGCGCGGGAAGCCCTCGTAGCCGGCGTGGGAGGTCATGAGGAAGACCCCGGACCGGCTGCGGGCCTCGGCCACGTCCGCCGCGGTGAGCCGCCCGCGCAGGGTGATCCGCGCGGCGACCTGCGGCGGCAGGGTGGCGATCAGCGCCTGCACCGCGGGACGCAGCGTGCCGGAGCCGACGACCTCGAGCGTCCACGGTATGTCCGGTTCGCTGGCCGCGAGCGCGGCGAAGGCGCGCACGGCCAGCTCCGGGTCCTTGGGCACCTCGAGGCGCCCGACCCAGATCACCGCGGGCGGGGCGGGGTCCGGCGCGGCGACGGTGATGGCGGGGTCGAACCAGGTGGGCGCGGCGATCGTGTTCGGGTTCCACCGCCGGACGGTCTGGGCGTAGTCGGGGTTGAACACCACGACGCGCTGCGCCCGCCGGGCGATCGCCCGGTCCAGGCGCTCGTGCAGCCCGCCGAACAGCCGCCAGAACGACTCCGAGGTCTTGCCGAGCAGGCCGCCGCGCTGGGTGTGGATGCAGTAGACCAGCGGCCCCCGGAACAGCAGGCGCGTCGCGAGCCCGGTGTCCACGCGGTGCGCCTGCAGGGTGCGGGCGCGCGGGATCCGCGAGCGGTAACGCAGCAGACCGGCGACCAACCGCGCCGAATGGGGGATGACGCCCCTCGGTCGCGTCGTGTCGACCCGGGCGACGGGCAGGAACCACACATCGTGGCCGCCACCGCGGACGAGCTGCCATTGTCCCAGTGGTGTGTGCTGGCCACCCGAGTCATCGATCCCGATGATGGCGAGCGTGACCTCGCCGGGGGCGTACTCCAGCACACCGCGCAGACAGGTGTCGATGCCACCGATCGTCACCGTGTTGCGCGGATCGAACTGCTGGACGATGAGCCGACCGATCTGCCCGGCCGATGGCCCCTCGCGCCGCGACGACCTGCCCATTCACGCCCCCCTCGCTTCATGGGGTCGACATCGACCACGAGTCCAGGGCCGAACCTACGCGCGCCTTCCTGAGACTCAGCGCGGTCAGACCGGGGACTCGTCGGGCAAGCGTCTGCGGCTGTCGTCCGGGTCCCCCGCACGGCGACGTCCACCTGCTCCAGGGGGAACAAGGACGATGTCGCTCGCGATCCGGCGCAGGGGCCGCTACGTCAGTTCGGCTGCGGCAGGTGAGGAGCAAGGGTTCTCGTGCTCGGCCAGGCCATCGGCGAACCCGCCGTCCCCGAACAGCTCGACACCATTCACGCCGCCCTCGGGAGGACCACCGGCGTCGAGCGGGTCATCCACCTCCGCACGGTGCACCAGGGCCGCCCCTGACCCGTCGCGACAACGCCTACGCCCGACGCGGCCTTCGCCGGTAGAATTGGTCCGCGTCCCGAGCTCACCCTGCGTGTCGCCCGGCGGTGACCGGACGTCCGACCGGTGACGCCCTGGTCGCCCGGGTGACGACCGACCACAGGAGTAGGACATGACTTCGTCCGGATCCGGGTCCGTCGGTGTCGACCCTGACACCGGCCGGCCCCGCAACCCCCTCCTGGCCGTGCTCGGCGCAGGCGACGCGGCGGTGGCCGCCGTCGCGCGCGCCTTCTCCGACGCCTTCGCCCTTGCGGGGGACAACCGCCGGGAGGTGCAGCAGCGCGTGGCCGAGCTGCCGGTCGAGCTCGACGCGCTGCGCGGCCGGTTCTCGGCCGAGGAGCTGCGGCGGGCGCTGGACGCCTACCGCGCCCAGGTCGAGCGGACCTACACCGCGTTCGCCGGGCGCGGTGAGCAGACGTGGGGCCGGCTGCGCGAGCAGCCGCCGGTGCGCCAGGCGATCACCACCCTCGGGACGTACGGCGAGCGGCTGGACGGCCGGGTGGACGACCTGGTCGAGAGCACGGCGGCGGCCGCGCAGGAGGCCGCCACGGCGGCGCAGGAGGCGGCGGCGGTGGCCCAGGCGGCCGCGGCGCGCGCGCTCGAGGCGGTGGAGCGGCAGACGCGCGCGACGGGCCGGCGCCTGTCGGGGCGGGCGGCGGACGCGGTGCTGGACGCCACCGCGGCGACCGTCGACGCCGTCGAGGACGCGGGCACCACGACGGCCGGCGTGCTCGAGGACGTGGGCACGGACGGGGGCGCGGACGGGGCCGCGACGACGGGCACGGCGGGGGAGGGCGCCGACGGTCCGGGGACGGGGACGGCGCCTGCGCCCCGCAAGCGCCGCTCGCCGCGCCGCACGCCGCCCGCGGCGACCTGACCGACCGTCCGCGGCGGGGGGATGACGGCGATCGCGCGGCGGAAGTAGTCTGAACCCGTGGATGCGTCGTTCCTCCTGCGGAACCTCGATGCGGTGGTGCTGTGCGCCATCGGCGTCGTGGTCGCGGCCGTGTCGGGCTACGCCGTCGTCCACGCCCTGCGCCAGCGGCCCGACGCCTTCACCGCGGTGGGTCGGCTGACGAAGAACGCCTGGCTGGGCATCACCGGCGCCTCGGCGCTGTTCCTGCTGTTCGTACCGCTGTTCCGGCTGCTGGTGAACCCGTCGTTCTACGGCCTGCTGGCCTCGTTCCAGGGCCCGCGGGACGGCACGGCGCTGTTCTGGCTCGCCGGGCTGGTGGCCACGCTGGTCTACCTGGTCGACGTCAAGCCCGCGGTGGTCGGCGTGCAGCGGGGCGACTGGCGGTAGTGGCACCGGTGCCCGACTGGTCCGTCCTCGGCACGCTGCGGGCCGAGCCCGCCACCGAGCGTCCCGACCTGCTCGCCGCCCCGGTGGCCGCCGCGCTCAAGTCGCTCGACGCGGCCGCCGCCGCGCGGGTCGGCGTCGCGGCGATCGATCCGGCGCTGGCGGACACGGCCGCGTTCTGCGCGGCCTACGGCTCGCCGCTGTCCGGGTCGGCGAACTGCGTGGTCGTCGCCGGCCGCCGCGGCGAGGTCACGCGGTACGCGGCCTGCCTGGTCCTCGCGACGACGCGCGCCGACGTGAACGGCCTGGTCCGCCGCCGGCTCGACGCGCGGAAGGCGTCGTTCGCGCCGATGGACGACGCCGTGGCGCTGACGGGGATGGAGTACGGCGGGATCACCCCGCTGGGGCTGCCGGAGTCCTGGCCGCTGCTGGTCGACGCCGCCGTGGCCGCCGCCCCCGCCGTGGTGGTGGGCAGTGGGTTGCGGGGCTCCAAGCTGGCGCTGCCCGGCGCGCTCGCGGCGGCGCTGCCCGGTGCCGAGGTCGTCGAGGGGCTGGCCCGCCCGGCCTGACCCGCGCTGCGGGAAGCGCGCGGTCCGGGGTTGCCAGCAATGTGGCACCGCTTGCACTGGACGCCAGCGGTGCCACATCGCTGGCATCCCGGCGGCCGCCCACGTTGACCACGTTCACCTTGAGCGGACAGGGCTCAGGAATGGGTTCAACGGTGTAAGCGTTGGGCTGGTTATGACAGAGACGCTGAAGCTGCCGGTGCTTCCGCTCACCGACTCGGTGCTGCTGCCCGGCATGGTGGTACCCGTCCGGCTGGACCAGCCGGAGATCCAGGCGGCCGTCGACGCGGCCGACAGCACCGCCCGCCGCGTCCTCGTCGTCCCCCGCCTCGACGGCCGCTACGCCGCCGTCGGCGTCGTCGCCGTCCTCGAGCAGGTCGGCCGGCTGCCCAGCGGGGAGAAGGCCGCGGTGGTCCGCGGCGAGGTCCGGGCCCGCATCGGGTCCGGTGTGACGGGGCCGGGCGCGGCCCTGTGGGTGGAGGCCGAGAAGGTCACCGACCCCGCTCCGACGGGGCGCGTGCTCGAGCTCGCCAAGGAGTACCGCGCGCTCGTGGTCTCGATCCTGCAGCAGCGCAACGCGTGGCAGGTGATCGACTCCGTCGAGCAGACGACCGACCCCGGCGCCCTGGCCGACCTTGCCGGCTGGGCGTCCTACATCACCGACGCGCAGAAGGCGCAGCTGCTGGCCGAGACCGATGTGCAGCGCCGACTGGAGACCCTGATCGGCTGGACCAAGGAGCACGTCGCCGAGCAGGAGATCTCCGAGAAGATCGGCAAGGACGTCCGCGAGGGCGTCGAGAAGCAGCAGCGGGAGTTCCTGCTGCGCCAGCAGCTCGCGGCGATCCGCAAGGAGCTGGGCGAGGGCGAGCCCGAGGGCTCCGACGACTACCGCGCCCGCGTGGAGGCCGCCGACCTGCCCGAGCACGTGCTGAAGGCCGCCCTCAAGGAGGTCGACAAGCTCGAGCGCAGCTCCGAGCAGAACCCCGAGGCCGGCTGGATCCGCACCTGGCTCGACACCGTCCTCGACATCCCCTGGAACACCCGCACCGACGACAACGACGACCTGGTCGCCGCCCGCGCCGTGCTCGACGCGGACCACGCGGGGCTCGACGACGTCAAGGAGCGGCTGGTCGAGTTCCTGGCCGTCCGCGCGCGGCGCAACCGCCGCGGGCTCGCCACGATCGGCGGACGCGGCTCCGGCGCGGTGATGGCCCTGGTCGGCCCGCCCGGCGTCGGCAAGACGTCGCTCGGCGAGTCGGTCGCCCGAGCGCTGGGCCGCAAGTTCGTCCGCGTCGC
>DASVUG010000366.1:0-2188 GCA_036387155.1 Pseudonocardia sp.
CGCCGGCCGTGGCGGCCCGGACCGCGTCGGCCACCTGGACGGCGAGCGGCACGGGCGACGACCGGTCCACGGCGATCGGCAGCTCCACGAGTGGCCTCCCGAGAACGGTGACGAATGGCCCTCGCAGGATGCCAGCTGCCGCCACATCCTGGGTCCGTGAACGCTCCTGCCGCACCGTCCTCTCCCCCGTCGGCCCCTCCCCCGTCGATCCCGACCCCGCCGGCCCCACCCCTGTCGGCCACGCCCCGCAGCACGGTCCGCCGCCTCGCCGCGCGGGCGCGCACCGACCGGCGCGACCTGCACGCCGTGCTCGACGCGGGCCTGGTCTGCCACGTCGGCGTCGTGCGCGACGGCGCCCCGGTCGTGCTGCCGATGGCCTACGGCCGGGGCCGCGACGACCGGGCGGACGTGCTCTACCTGCACGGCTCCAGCGGCGCGGGGCTCCTGCGGGCCGCCGTGGACGCCCCGGTCTGCGTGACCGTCACCCACGTCGACGGCGTGGTCCACGCCCGCGCGGTGATGCACTTCTCGATGAACTACCGCAGCGCCGTCGTCCACGGCCGCGCCCGGCTCGTCACCGACGAGGCCGAGCGCGAGGTCGCGCTGCGGGCCGTGACCGAGCAGGCCGCACCCGGCGCGTGGGACCACGCCCGCCCGCCCACGCGCAAGGAGCTGGCGGCGACGGTCGTGCTCGCGCTGGACCTCGCCGAGGCCAGCGTGAAGGTCCGCACCGGCCCGCCGAACGACGACGCGGAGGACGTCGCGGCGGGCGGACGCTGGGCCGGTGTCGTCCCGGTGCGCACGGTCCTCGACCCGCCGCAGCCCGCCCCGGACCTGGCAGCGGGTAGCACCACCCCGGCCCACGTGCTGGCGCGCTGATCCGGGCGGCGTCCCGGAGCGGCGGCGACGGCGGCTCCTCGGGCACGTCCTGCCGACCCGGGCCGGCCCACGCCGGACCGGGCTGCCGGAGCGGGTGAACTACCCTCGCCCCACGTGACCGCCCCGCCCCCCTACCCGCCGGCCCAGCGCCTGGACCTCGTGGACGACCTGCACGGCCACGCCGTCGCCGATCCCTACCGCTGGCTCGAGGACCCGGACGACCCGCGCACCCGCGCGTGGTCGGCCGCCCAGGACGAGCTCGCCCGCCGGCACCTCGACGCCCTGCCCGGGCGGGACCGGTTCGCGGCCGACCTGCGGGAGCTCATGGCCGCCGGCTCGGTCGGGGTGCCGGTGTGGCGGGCGGGCCGCCGCTTCGCGGTGCGCCGCGACCCGGGCCAGGAACACGCCGTCCTGGGCGTCACCGAGCCCGACGGCACCGCCCGCGTGCTGCTCGACCCGATCGCGCTCGACCCCACCGGCCGCACGACGCTGGACTCCTGGACCCCCGACCTCGAGGGCCGCCGGCTGGCCTACCAGCTGTCCTCGGGCGGCGACGAGCACTCGGTGCTGCACGTCCTCGACGTGACGACCGGCGCGGACGTCGAGGAGCCGATCGACCGCTGCCGCTACTCCTCGGTCGCCTGGCTGCCGGGCGGGGACGAGCTGCTGTTCGTCCGCATGGTGGCCCTCGACGAGGCGCCGCCGGGCGAGCAGGCGTTCCACCGCCGCGTCTGGCGCCACCGCGTCGGCACGCCGACGGCCGACGACGAGCTCGTCGACGGCCCCGGGCTCTACCGCCACGAGCCGGGCTCGCCCGCCGCCGCGTTCGGGGACCACACCTACTACGGCGTGTCGGTCTCCCGGGACGGGCGCTGGCTGCTGGTCACCGGCAACGTCGGGACCGCCCGGCGCGACAGCCTGTGGATCGCCCCGCTGACCCCCGGCGCCCCCGTCCCGACGCTGCGGCCGGTCCTCACCCAGGCCGACGACGTGCAGTGCGACGCGTGGGTGGCCCGCGACGGCCGCCTGCACCTCCGCACCACCGACGGCGCGCCGCGCTTCCGCCTGGCCGTCGCCGACCCCGCCGACCCCGGGCGCGACCGCTGGCGCGAGCTGGTCGGGGAGGACCCGGACTCGGTGCTCGAGGGCGTCACGTGGCTGCAGCCCGCCGGCACCGACGACCCGGCCGACGGCCTGCTCGTGCTCGCCCGCAGCCGCCACGCCGTCGGCGAGCTGGCGCTGCACGGGCGCGACGGCACGCCGCGGGGCGCCGTGCCGCTGCCCGGGCCCGGCTCGCTGCGCGGCGTCA
>DASVUG010000367.1:0-1622 GCA_036387155.1 Pseudonocardia sp.
CCCAGACCACCTGCTCCACGTTGTTCGCGCGGTCGAACCGCGCGGTCTCGCCGGCGTTGCCGTGCCGCTCGGCGCCGCCGGTGCGCACGATCAGGTCGAGGTCGTTCTGGAGCGCGGCGCCCGGCGGGTCGGTCCACACCAGCGTGACCTTCACCGTCGACGCGCCGGCGGGCACGTCGACGGTGAACGCGTCCTCCTCGCCCTGGTCCAGGGCGCCGCCCTCGCGGAACCCGGCGCCGCCCCGCCCGGCGACCGCCGCGACGGAGGCGGCCAGGTCGACCAGCCCGAACCCCGAGCTCGTGTTGGGCGACCGGCCGGCCTCCGACGGGGTGTACTGCCCCGGCAGCTCCCCCGCACCGTTGACCAGCAGCGCCTTGACCAGCGCCGCGGTCGGCTCCACCCCGCCCGCGAGCAGCGCCTCGCGCAGGACCGCCGCGCACCCGGCGACCAGCGGCGTGGCCATGCTCGTGCCGCTGTTGAAGAAGAACAGCGGGTCCGACGAGCGGCCGAACGCGGTCGACGCCACCGCCACGGCCCGCGAACGCGTCGACAGGATGCACGAGCCCGGCGCGACGACGTCGGGCTTGACCCGGCCCTCCCGCGTGGGTCCGCGGCTGCTGAAGGCGACCATGCCGCCCGGGTCGTCGGCCAGCCGGTCCGCGCTGACGGGCGGGGCCGGGAAGTCGGTGGACCACAGCTCGCCGTAGGTGCGGGCGAAGTCGGGCCGGGCGCTCTCGCTCGCGCCGACCGTGATGCAGTTCTTCGCGGCCGCCTCCGACCCGATCTGCCCCGGGTCGACGACCCCGTTGGCGTTGGCGTCGGTGCCGTCGTTGCCCGCCGCGAAGCAGATGACCAGGTCCGGATGGGTCCAGACCATGTCGTCGATCTCCCGGGAGCTGGCCGAGTAGGGCAGCCCGGGGGTGACGCTGCCCCAGGAGTTGGTGTGCACCCGCGCCCCGTCGTCGTCGTAGGGCGGCCCGAACAGGTCGTGCAGGTCGACCGGGATGCCACCCAGGCCGCCGCCGGCCGACAGCAGCGACTGCAGCACGAGCCGCGCCCGGGGGGCGGTGCCGCGCACGTCACCCATGGTCGCGGACGTCCCGTCGCCCAGCACCGACCCGGCGACGTGGGTGCCGTGGCCGTTCGGGTCGTCGGCGCGCCCGGGCCGGCCCAGGGCGTAGAGCTTCGCGACGCGGCCGGAGAAGGCCGGGTGCACGTCGGAGACCGACCCCCGGTCGAACCCCGTGTCCGCCACCGCGACGGTCTGGCCGGCCCCCTCGAACGCGGTTCCCCCGACGACCACGTCCGCCTGCACGATCGTGCGGGCCACGGTGTTGAACAGCCGCCGTCGGGCGGCGGGCTCGACCGTGCGCACCTCGTCGAGGCCGGCCAGGTCGGCGAGCTGGTCCTCCTGGACCGTCAGGCGCAGCTTCCGCCCCGCGACGTCGAGGTCGTCGGGGCTGCGCCCCGTGGCCGCGGCGATCCGGTCGCGCAGCTCGGCCGAGGCGGGGTCGACGTCGTCGTGCAGGACGACGTCGACGTCGACCGGCCTGCGGGACACCGACCGCGGCACCTCGGTCGGCGCCGCGGCCGCCGCCGGGCCGGACGGGGCCGGCACCAGG
>DASVUG010000368.1:0-3173 GCA_036387155.1 Pseudonocardia sp.
CGGCGACGACCTGTGGGCGAACGTGGCCACGGCGGTCCGCCAGCAGGACATCGGCCTGGCGCTGGGCAACTCGCTGCTCGTCTCCTCGGCGATCACCGCCGCGACCGTGCTGTTCTGCACGCTGGCCGGCTACGCCTTCGCCAAGATGCGCTTCCGCGGACGCTCGGTGCTGTTCGGCATCACCGTCGGCACGATGATGATCCCGCCGAGCCTGTCGGTCGTCCCGCTCTACTCGATCATGGCGGACCTCGGACTGGCCGGGAAGCTGCCCTCGGTGGTCCTCCCGTCGCTGGTCACCGCGTTCGGGGTGTTCTTCATGCGGCAGTACCTGCTGCAGTCGCTGCCGGACGAGCTGATCGAGGCCGCCCGGGTGGACGGCGCGACGTCGCTGCGCACCGTGTGGAGCATCGTCCTGCCGATCGCCCGCCCGGGCATGGCCGTGCTCGGGATGCTGACCTTCATGACCGCCTGGAACGACTTCTTCTGGCCGGTCGTCACGCTCAACTCGACCAACCCGACCGTGCAGGTCGCGCTCAACAACCTCGGCAGCGGCTACGTGCCGGACACCGCAGTGATCATGGCGGGCACGCTCGTCGGGACGCTGCCGGTGCTCGTGGTGTTCGTGCTGCTCGGCCGCCAGATCGTCGGCGGGATCATCGCCGGCGCCGTGAAGGGATGAGCCGTTGACGACCGTTCTGCCCGAGACCGCCGCGGACGTCGCGGACTCCCCCGCGGCCTTCCCCGCGGGCTTCCTGTGGGGTGCCGCGACGGCCGCCTACCAGGTCGAGGGGGCCGTCGCCGAGGACGGCCGCACCCCGTCGATCTGGGACACCTTCGCCCACACCCCCGGCCGCGTGGTCGACGGCGACACGGGCGACGTCGCCGTGGACCACTACCACCGGTTCCGCGACGACGTCGCCCTGATGGCCGAGCTCGGCCTGACCACCTACCGGTTCTCGGTGTCCTGGCCGCGGATCACCCCGCAGGTGACGGCGGACGCGCTGGGCCCGGTCAACCCGGCCGGCCTGGCGTTCTACTCCGCGCTGGTCGACACCCTGCTCGCCGCGGGGATCACCCCGAACGTGACGCTCTACCACTGGGACCTGCCGCAGGCCCTGGAGGACGCCGGCGGCTGGGCGGTGCGGGCGACCGCGGAGCGGTTCGGGGAGTACGCGGGGGTCGTCGCCGCGGCCCTGGGCGACCGGGTGCCGCTGTTCGCCACCCTCAACGAGCCGTGGTGCAGCGCCTACCTCGGCTACGCCAGCGGCGTCCACGCGCCGGGCCGCGCCGACCCCGCCGCCGCACTCGCCGCCGTGCACCACCTCAACCTCGCCCACGGGCTCGCGGCGCGGGCCGTGCGGGAGGCGGCGCCCGCGGCGCGGGTCGGGGTGACGCTGAACCTGGCCTGGGTGCGCCCGGAGACGGACTCGGCCCCCGACCTCGACGCCGCCCGCCGGTGCGACGGCCTGCAGAACCGGGTGTTCCTCGACCCGATCCTGCACGGGCGCTACCCGGTGGACGTCGTCGCCGACACCGCGGCGGTCACCGCCTGGGACTTCGTGCGGCCCGGCGACCTCGACGCGATCGCCGCGCCGCTGGACGTGCTGGGCCTGAACTACTACAGCCCGCTGCACGTGCGGCACTGGACGCGGGAGCGGCCCCGCGAGACCGCCGACGGCCACGGCGACAGCGCCGCGACGCCGTGGATCGCCTGCGACGACGTCGAGTTCCCGCAGCGCGCGGGCGCGAAGACCGCCATGGGCTGGGACATCGACCCGCGGGGCCTCACCGAGCTGCTGCTGCGGGTGGGCCGCGACCGCCCGGACCTCGACCTGATGGTCACCGAGAACGGGGCGGCGTTCCCCGACGCGGTCGGCCCGGACGGGCTCGTCCACGACGACGACCGCGTCGCGTACCTGCGCGACCACCTCGCGGCCGTGCGCGCGGCGATCGCGGCGGGGGCGCGGGTGACGGGGTACTACGTCTGGTCGCTGCTCGACAACTTCGAGTGGGCGTGGGGCTACGGCAAGCGCTTCGGCATCGTCCACGTCGACCACGCCACGCTCGCGCGCACGCCCAAGGACAGCGCGCGGTTCTACGCGCGCGTGGCGCGGGACAACGCCCTGCCGGACGGGAGCCCCGCCGGCTGACGCCGCGCGGGGGTGACGGCCGCGGCGGCTACGGCTCCGCGCGCAGGCTGGCGCGCGGGGTCGCGGTGCCGGCGACCGCCTCGACGAGCACCTCGTAGGTCGCCGGCTCGTCGGCCAGCGCCTCGGACAGCAGCGGGACCACGTGCTCGCGCACCGGGAAGGGGGACAGCGCGCGGCGGTAGGCGTCCACGGAGGCGAACCGGACCGTCAGGACCCAGCGCTCGGGGTCGTCCACCGCGCGGCCGGCCTCCCCGCCGAGGCACCCGGGGGCGGAGGTCAGCAGCTCCAGGGCCCGGCGGACCCGCGCGGAGAACTCGGCCGCCCCGGCGGCGGGGACGGCGAACCGGCAGACGAGCAGCACGGCGCACCCTATCCCGCCGTTACTGGACACGATTGTCAGTGTCCGTTGCGGGTCTACACTGGTCCCGTGACGCAGCGGCCCGCCGGACCGTCGGTCCTCGCCGACCCCGAGGTGCACCACGGGCAGGTGTACGCGGCGCCGCCGGCCGTCCGCACCTCGCGCACCCTCGCGGCGGCGGGCGACCTGCTGCGCGCGCTGGCCGCGCCCGTCCGGATCGCGGTCGTGCTGCAGCTGCGGGACGCCCCCCGCTGCGTGCACGACCTCGTCGACGCTCTCGACCTGCCCCAGCCGCTGGTCAGCCAGCACCTGCGGGTGCTCAAGGAGGCCGGCGTGGTGCGCGGCGAGCGGCGCGGCCGCGAGGTCGTCTACTCCCTCGTCGACGACCACCTCGCGCACATCGTGGTGGACGCCGTCGCCCACGCCGAGGAGGGCGGAACGTGACCGAGCGTGCGAGGTCACCATTCAACACAGCACCTCCGGGCACGGCGCTCCCGAGCGTCGGCGAGGGGGCGTCGTGACCGAGCGTGCGAGGTCGCGGTCGTGACCGCGGCGCGTCCCGCGGCCTCGCCGTGCGGGGCCTGCCGGCAGGTCCTCGCGGAGCTCGCGGGCGACGAGACGCCGGTCCATCTCGCCGGTCCGCGCGGCGCGATCGCGTCGACGTC
>DASVUG010000369.1:0-1749 GCA_036387155.1 Pseudonocardia sp.
CAGCCGCCAGCGCTTCGTCGCCGACAGCGGCCGCGTCTCCATCAGGCGGACCCGGTCGCCGACGCCGGCCGTGTTGGCCTCGTCGTGCGCCTTGACCTTGCTGGTCCGCCGGATGACCTTGCCGTAGAGCGGGTGCTTCACGCGGTCCTCGAGCGAGACGACGATCGTCTTGTCCATCTTGTCGGACACGACGAGCCCCTCGCGGACCTTGCGCTCCCCGCGTGGCTTCTGAGTAGTGGATTCGGTCATGCCGCGCCCTCGTTGTCGCTCGGGGCGGCCGACAGGCCCAGCTCGCGCTCGCGCATCACGGTGTAGATCCGCGCGATGTCGTGCCGGACGGTCCGCAGCCGCCGGTTGTTGTCCAGCTGCCCGGTCGCCATCTGGAAGCGGGGGTTGAACAGCTCCTCCTTGGCCTCCCGCACCCGAAGCACGAGCTCCTCGTCACTGAGCTCACGAAGCTCCGCGGCAGTGGTCGCGGTACCGCGCGCCATCAGATGTCACCACCCTCACGGGTCACGATCCGGCACTTCATCGGCAGCTTGTGGATCGCGCGGCGCAGGGCCTCGCGAGCGGTCTGCTCGTTGGGGTAGCTCATCTCGAACAGCACCCGGCCGGGCTTGACGTTGGCGATCCAGAACTCGGGCGAGCCCTTGCCGGAGCCCATGCGGGTCTCCGCCGGCTTCTTGGTGAGCGGCCGGTCCGGGAAGATGTTGATCCAGACCTTGCCGCCACGGCGGATGTGCCGGTTGATCGCGATACGCGCCGACTCGATCTGCCGGTTCGTCACGTACGCCGGCTCCAGCGCCTGGATGCCGTACTCGCCGAAGCTGACCTGGGTGCCGCCGCTCGCGGCGCCCGTGCGGTGCGGCCGGTGCTGCTTGCGGTGCTTGACCTTGCGGGGGATCAGCATGTCACTCACCACCCTGCTGCGTCGGGCTGTTCTGCACGGCCTGGTCCGCCTCGATCGTCGCGATGCCGCCCTGGTTGTCCGGGGCGTCGGCGCGCTCGGCCGCGGCGCGGCCGGCCTCGGTCCCGCCGGACGTGGTGCCCGAGGCACCCGAGCGGCGGCGCTGCGGACGCTCACGGCGCGGCGCGCGGTCGGCGCCCGGCGCCGCCGGAGCACCCTCGCGGCGACCGCCGACGACGTCACCCTTGTAGATCCAGACCTTCACGCCGATCCGGCCGAAGGTCGTGCGGGCCTCGAAAAGGCCGTAGTCGATGTCCGCGCGCAGCGTGTGCAGCGGGACGCGACCCTCGCGGTAGAACTCCGAGCGCGACATCTCCGCACCGCCGAGGCGGCCCGAGCACTGCACCCGGATGCCCTTGACCTGCGGGCTGCGCATGGCCGACTGGATCGCCTTGCGCATCGCGCGGCGGAACGCCACGCGGTTGGAGAGCTGCTCGGCGACGCCCTGCGCCACGAGCTGCGCGTCGGACTCGCTGTTCTTGACCTCGAGGATGTTGAGCTGGACCTGCTTCTTGGTCAGCTTCTCCAGCTGGCCACGGATGCGGTCCGCCTCGGCGCCCCGGCGGCCGATCACGATGCCCGGGCGCGCGGTGTGGATGTCCACCCGCACGCGGTCCCGGGTGCGCTCGATCTCGACCTTCGAGATGCCGGCCCGCTCCATGCCCTTGGAGAGCATGCGGCGGATCTCGACGTCTTCCTTCACGTACTCCGCGTACTGCTTGTCCGCGAACCAGCGCGACTTCCAGTCGGTGGTGATGCCGAGCCGGAACCCGTGCGGGTTG
>DASVUG010000370.1:0-7623 GCA_036387155.1 Pseudonocardia sp.
GAGCGACGGGACGGTGTAGAGCAGCCCGGCGATGTTGATCGTCACCGCGCGGCCCGCCCGCGTCCGGTTGGCCAGCCACCCGAGCGGCACGGCCAGCACGAGGCCGACCACGATCGGGGGCAGCGCGAACCCCAGGTGCTCGAGCAGGAGGTCGCGGATCAGGGCGAGGTTGGCCAGGACCCAGGTCACGACAGCACCCTCGTCACGGGTCAGGCCGCCTCGTCGCGGCGCGCGGCGGCCAGGGCGGCCAGCACGTCGTCCGCGTCCACCGCGCCGACCACCCGCCCGTCACCGTCGACCGCCACGCCCTGCCCCGACGGCGACGACAGCGCGGCGTCCAGCGCGTTGCGCAGCGACTCCGACCCCGCGACGTAGAGCGAACCCCCCGGGACGAGGGTCTCCGGGTCCGCCGTGGCGCCGCCGGTGCGGTCGTGGTGCCAGCCCAGGGGGCGGGCGTCGCCGTCGACGACGAGCGTCCAGCCCTGCTCGGTGCGCTCCCCCGCCCGCGCGGTGCGCAGCTCCCCCAGCGGCAGCGCCGGCGCGGACAGGAACGACAGGCCCCGGTAGCCGCGGTCGCGCCCGACGAAGTTGTCGACGAAGTCGTCGGCCGGCCGGGACAGCAGCACGCCGGGCTCGTCGTACTGGGCCAGCCGGCCGCCGACCCGGAACACCGCGACCTTGTCGCCGAGCTTGACCGCCTCGTCGATGTCGTGGGTGACGAAGACGATCGTCTTGCCCAGCTCCGCCTGCAGCGCGAGCAGCTGGTCCTGCAGGCTCTCGCGCACGACCGGGTCCACCGCGCTGAACGGCTCGTCCATGAGCAGGACGGGCGGGTCCGCGGCGAGCGCGCGGGCGACCCCGACGCGCTGCTGCTGGCCGCCGGAGAGCTGCGCGGGGTAGCGGCCCGCCATCTCGGGGGTCAGCCCGACGGTCTCCATCAGCTCGACGGCCCGGTCGCGCGCCTTGCGCTTGTCCCAGCCCAGCAGCAGGGGCACGGTCGCGATGTTGTCGGCGATCGTGCGGTGCGGGAACAGGCCGGCCTGCTGGATGACGTAGCCGATGCCGCGGCGCAGCTTGGCCGCGTCGGTCCGCATGACGTCCGTGCCGTCGACGACGATCGTGCCCTCGGTGGGGTCGATCATGCGGTTGACCATGCGGAGCGACGTGGTCTTCCCGCAGCCCGAGGGCCCCACGAAGACCGTGATGCCGCCGTCGCGCACCGACAGGTCGAGGTCGTCGACGGCGACCGTCCCGTCGGGGAAGCGTTTCGTCACACCCCGGAACTCGATCACCCTCAGTGACCTCCCCGTGAGCATCGACGACGCGAGCCGCCGCCAGGGGCGAAGGTTAACCCGGTCGGCCCACGGGGGCACCCTCCCCCGGGGGTCGTTACCGCACCGCGACCGCCCCGGCGGGGGTGCAGGAAAGCCACTTTCATGCAACCACAATGCATGAAGGTGGCTTTCCTGCGACGGGTCCCGCCGCGCTCCGTCCCGCGGGATCAGCCGACCGGGAACGCCAGCGGACCGTCGAGCCGGCCGCCGGCGAGCAGGTCGCGCAGCCGCCACGGCGGCAGCGACCGGGCGAAGAACCACCCCTGGAAGGCGTCGACGCCGATGTCGCGCAGCACGCGGTGCTGATCGCCGGTCTCGACGCCCTCGGCGACCGTCGAGCGCCCCATGGCCTTGGCGATGTCCACCACGGCCCGGGCGACGGCGAAGTCGGCCGGGTCGGTGCCGACCCCGGTGACGAACGCGCGGTCCACCTTGACGATCTGCGCGGGCAGCTCCTTGAGCCGGGCCAGCGAGGAGTAGCCCGTGCCGAAGTCGTCGACGGCGAAGCGCACCCCGAGCGCGGCCAGCCGGTCCATCGCGGCGAGCGCGTGCGGCGGCAGCGCGACCAGGCTGGTCTCCACGAACTCCAGGACGAGCCGGTCCCAGGGCAGACCCGCCTCCTCGACGATCTCGGTGATCGTCGCGCGGAAACCGGGGTCGCCGGGCAGGAGCCCCGCGAGGTTCACCGCCACGGCCACCGGCCGGCCGCCGTGCTCGGGCCAGCCGACGGCCTCGCGCACGGCCGTGCGCAGCACCCACTCGTCGAGCTCGCGCAGCATGCCACCGCGCTGCGCGACGGGCAGGAACTCACCGGGCGGGATCGCCCCGAGCTCCGGGTGCGGCCAGCGGACCAGCGCCTCGGCCGACACGACGAGCCCGTCGCCGCCCACCACCGGCTGGTACTCCAGCACCAGCCCGTCGGTGGCGATCGCGGCCCGCAGCTCGGCCTCCCGCTCCAGCGCGTGGGTCGCGACGAGCACGCGGTCCGTGGCGACGGCGAAACCGCCGCGGCAGGTCCGCTTGGCGTCGTGCATCGCGATCTCGGCGAAGCGGAGCAGGTCCGCGGCCGCGACGTCCGGGGCGTCGGGGCCCGCGACGGCCACCCCGACCGACGCGGTGAGCCGCACGGGGCACCCGCCCACGGTCACCGACGTGCCGAGCAGGTCGGCCACCGTGGCGGCGAGCGCCTCCGGGCCGCCGGCGTCCTCGACGTCGGCGCAGATCACCACGAACTCGTCCGCGGCCAGCCGCACGGCGGTGCAGCCGACCGGCAGCTCGCGCTGCAGGCGGCCCGCCAGCCCGACCAGCAGGTCGTCGCCCGCGTCGTGGCCGAGGGAGGAGTTGACGCGGCGGAAGTCGTCGACGTCGCCGCAGACGACCGCGACGCGGTCCCGGCCGGGGCGCGCGAGGAGCCCCGCCAGCAGCTCCAGGCCGGCGGCCCGGTTGGGCAGGCGGGTCAGCTCGTCCACCCGGCCGGCGCTGCGCAGCAGCTCCGCGGCACGTCGCTGCTCGCTCACGTCGGTGCAGGCGAGCAGCCACACCCGGTCGCCGTCGTCCAGCGTCGTCGCCGAGACGGCCAGGGAGCACCAGACGGTGGTGCCGTCGACGCGGAGCAGCGGCGCGGCCTCGACCCGGTAGGCGTGCTCCGGGCCGGGCTCGACCGGCCGCAGCCACCCGGGCAGCGGGCGGTGCAGCGGGCCGTCCAGCGCCGTCGTGCCGGGGTCGGCGACCGGGTCGGCCGACAGCGCCGCCGCGGGCAGCCCGCGCAGGCGCTCCGGGTCGACGTCGAGCAGCGCGCCGAGCGCCGGGTTGGCCTCGCGGATGCGCCCGTCCGGGTCGACGAGCGCGATCCCGGTGGGCACCAGCGCCACGAGGTCGGCGTAGCGGCGGGTCGCGTGCCCGGCCCGGGCCTGCAGCTCGTGCTGGGCGGTGACGTCGCGGACGACGCCGGTCAACCCGACCGGCGCTCCGGCCGCGTCGAGGACCACCTCCGCGCGGCACCGCAGCCGGCGCCCTCCGGGCAGTCGCAGCTCGGCGTGGTGGTCCGCGGGCGGGCCCCCGGCGCGCAGCGCGCGGACCAGCAGCGCGACCTGCTCGCCCTCGAGCGGCCCGCCGTCCGCGTCGGGCTCGACGTCCAGCTCCCGGTAGAGCTGCGCCAGCGCGTCGCTGCGGTGCAGGGTGCCGGTCGCGAGCTCGTAGCGCCACGTGCCGGCCTGCGCCATCCGCTCGAGCTCGGCGGTCCAGCGGCGGGCCCCGTCGCGGTCGGCCTCCGCGGCGGCCACGACGTGGGACAGGGCGTCGAGCAGCTCGACGAACACCACGACCTGCCGGTGGTCGGGGAGGTCCCAGCGGACGACGCGGACGCGGACGAGCGTGCCGTCCGCGCGGACGAGGCGGGCGTCGTGGTCGGGACCGACGACGAGCTGCGGCAGCCGCCGCCCGCACAGGGCGCCGCCGGCGGGGTACCCGGCGAGCCGCTCGAGGGCGTCGTTGGCCTGCAGGACCCGGGTGGTGCGGTCGCAGACCAGGGCGGGGGCGGCGGGGAGGGCCAGGGGCGCGGGGAGGGGCCCGGGGAGGGTCGCCGCGGCCGGGCCGAGCTCCGCGGGGTCCGCGGGCGTCGGCGACGCGGCGGTCACCGGGGGTGCGGCGACGGGCGGGGTCCTGGTGGTGACCGACGCCGGCCCCTCCACGACGCCGAGCAGGCGCGGGCCGGTGCGGGGCCGCGGCGAGGGCCGGTGGCGGGCGGGCGCGCCGCGGGGCGGGATCTCGACGGTCGACTCGCCGTCGCCGTCACCCGGCGCGTCGGCCGGGCACGGGGCGGCCGCACACGGGGCACCCCCCGTCGCCGAGCCGGCCAGGGCCGGGGCGGCTGCACCGAGCGGGACTGCACCGAACGGGGGTGGTCCGAACGGGGGCGGCCCGACCGGGGCGGGTGCGACCGGGGCCGGGTCCATCGGGTTCGGGCCGAGCGGGTTCGGGCCCGTCGGGTTCAGGGCGGGTGGAACCGGTCCCCCGGGCACCTCGGGCGGACCGGCGGGCCGGTCGGCGGGGTCGCCGATGGCCCGGGCCAGCCGGTCGGCCAGCGTGGCGGCGTCGGGGTGCACCGCGCGCCCGAACGCGGCCTGCCGCGACCGGTGCAGGTCCATCCGGGCGACCGCGCGGGCGCGTTCCACGAATTGCTCGCCTGTGTCGATCATGGCGTCTCCCGGGTTCGGGCCGTCGTCCGTCACCGCTCCAACGACCGAACCGGCCGCGCGATCCGCCCGGATGCTCCGATCGGCCTACAGCGCCGCCGGCCGTGCCCACGGTGCGTGATCAACCTCCGGTGCGGACGCGCGGTCCGCGGCGGCCGGGCGGCCCGAACGGACGCAGTAGCGACGCGCCGCTCAGGTCGCCGCTGGTGCGGGACGGCGCACCGGGACGGCGCGAGCCCTGCCGCACGCCCCCGTCCCCCTGACCGGCCGGAAGGTGGTCGACGACGCGCCGGGGGCGGTCGGCTGAGCCGGTCGCGCCACGGTGCCACGGGGGCCGCGGTGTCCTAGGGTCCGCGGCGTGGCGAGCGATGATCCTCCCGGCCGGGTGCTGCTGCTGCGGCACGGGGAGACGGAGTGGTCGGCGAGCGGGAAGCACACCGGGAGCACGGACGTCCCGCTGACCGAGCGGGGGCGCACGCGGGCCCGCGCGACGGGCGCGACGGGCGCGCGGCTGCTGCGCGGGCGGGCCCCGGTGCTCGTCCTGAGCAGCCCGCGCAGCCGGGCCCGGGACACCGCCGCGCTCGCGGGCCTGCACGTCGACCGCATCGACGACCGGCTCGTCGAGTGGAGCTACGGCGACTACGAGGGGCTGACCACACCCGAGATCCGCGAGACCGACCCGGGCTGGACGGTGTGGACGCACCCGTCGCCGGGCGGGGAGACCGCCGCGCAGGTGCAGGCCCGCGCGGACGCCGTGCTGGCCGACGCGGCGGCCGCGCTCGTCGACGGCGACGTCGTGCTGGTCGGGCACGGCCACTTCTCCCGCGTGCTGCTCGCGCGCTGGGTGGGGCTGCCGGCGACCGAGGGCGTCCGGTTCGCGATGGACTCCGCGTCGTGGGCGGTGCTCGGCCACGAGCGCGGGGTGCGGCGCTGCGACCACGCCAACCTGTCGGACCTCACGTGACCGGGTCGGCGTCCCCACCCGCGCCCGGTGCGACGGTCCGGCCGGTCGAGGAGCGCGACGTCGACGCGGTCGTCGCGCTGGTGCACGAGCTGGCCGCCTACGAACGGGCGCCCGAGCACTGCCACCTGAGCGCGGACCAGCTCCGGGCGGCGCTGTTCGGGCCGGCCCCCGCGCTGTTCGGGCACGTCGCGCAGACCCGGGACGGCCGGGTCGTCGGCTGCGCGCTGTGGTTCCTCAACTTCTCGACCTGGCGCGGCGTGCACGGCATCTACCTCGAGGACCTCTACGTCACGCCGGCCCACCGCGGTGCGGGGCTGGGACGGCGGCTGCTGGCCGCGCTCGCGGCCCTGTGCGTCGAGCGCGGCTACGCGCGGCTCGAGTGGTGGGTGCTGGACTGGAACGCCCCGTCCATCGGGTTCTACCGCGCGCTCGGCGCCGTGCCGATGGACGAGTGGACGGTGCACCGCCTCGACGGCGACGCGCTCGCGGCGCTGGCCCGCTCGTGAGGGCGGCCCGACGCCCGCCGCTCAGGCGGGCGGGCCGAACCAGCCCAGCTGCATCCCCATCGCGAGGTCGTCGCGGTTGGCCCAGTGCTCGACGACCAGGCCGTCGCGCAGGCGGAACCAGTGCGTCTGGGTGACCGCGAACGGACGACCGCTGGCGGGCAGCCGCTGGACGAGCTCGCCCGCCGCGTCGTAGACCGTGTGCTCCCCGCTCTGCGTGCCCCGCATCGTCACGTGCAGCGCCACGAGGTCGCCCTCGGCGATCGCCTCGTGGACGTCCCAGGCGACGTCGGAGGCGAAGTCGTGCAGCCACCGCGCCGTGGCGAAGAAGCCGTCGGGCCCGGGGACGCGGCAGGCGGGCGGTTCCGCGGCGGCCTCCCGGTTGACGGCCTCCGGGTGCACGGTGGCCCGGCAGGCGTCCGGGTCGAGCGCCTCCATCGCCCGCACCGACGCCACGGCGACCTGGACCGACGACAGGGTGGACGTCATCGCAACCTCCTGGGAGTAGATTGGATACGTGGAACTTGTATTGAAGACGTGTGGACTGTAAACAATGAGTGACGGCACTGTCAACGGGCCTCGGCGTCGCTACGACAACTCCGGTCGCGCCGCGCGTGCCGCCGCCAACCGCGGTGCGGTGCTCCGCGCGGGCCGCGACGTCCTCGTCGAGAAGGGCTACGGCGGGACGACCGTGGCCGGGATCGCCCGGGCGGCGGGGGTGTCGGTCGAGACCGTCTACAAGGGGTTCGGCTCGAAGCGCCGGCTCGTGTGGGAGATCCTCGGCAACGCGGTCACCGGCGACGACGAACCCGTCGCGCTCGCCGAGCGGCCCGAGCTGCGGGCCGCGCTGACGGCCGGCAGCGGCGCGGACGTGCTGACCGCCTTCGCCGCGGCGTCGGTCGCCGTGCTGGAGCGCCTGGGGCCGCTCGTCGGCACGATCTTCCTGGCCGCCCGGGCGGGCGAGCCGGACCTGCGCGGGATCGCCGACGAGGCGGGCCGCCGGCGGCTCGTCGACCTCACCGCCGTGGCCGAGGCCGTCGCCGCGACCGGCGACCTGCACCCCGACCTCGACGTCGCCAGGGCCGCGGACGTGCTGTGGGCCGTCGGGTCCCCCGAGGTCTACGTCCAGCTCACGAGTGAGCGCGGCTGGAGCGACGCGGAGTACCACGCCTGGCTGGTGCGCAGCCTGCACGCGCTGCTGCTGCGCCGCCCACCGGACTAGCGCACCGGACTAGCGCACCGGCCCGGCGCGCCGCCCGCGCCCGCGCGCCGACGCGGGGGGTCAGCCCTCGCGGGCGCCGTCCGGGGCGTCCACGCCCATCGACCACAGCCGGGACCGCTCGTTGAGCAGCAGCATGAACGTCGCGAACACCAGCGCCCCGGCGGCCAGGCCCACCAGGGGCTGGCGCGACGGGCCCAGCAGCGAGTAGACGACGGGCAGCAGCAGCAGCTGGGTGACCAGCGCCGGCGTGCGGGCCCAGAGCCGTCCGGTCAGCAGGCCGGCCGCGACGGCGCCGAGGGCGACCGCCACCAGCAGGAAGAACCCGGCCTCGGCCACCACGGGTCCCACCCCGGCCGGGCCCGCGCCCACCCGCAGGGCGAGCGCGACGGTGAACGCGAGGGCGGCC
>DASVUG010000371.1:0-2807 GCA_036387155.1 Pseudonocardia sp.
GGGGGTCCGGGTCAACGCGGTGTCGCCCGGTCCCGTCCGCACCCCCGGTTGGACCGACGAGGGCCGGATCGCCGACGGCCTGGCCGCCGCGACCGGTAGCTCCCGCGACCAGGTGCTCGACCAGGGCGTGCCCGCGAGCATGGGCGTCGCGCTCGGCCGGATGGGGCAGCCCGACGAGGTCGCGGCGGCCGTGGCGTTCCTGCTCGGCCCGGACGCCGCGTGGATCACCGGGACCGACCTGGTGGTGGACGGCGGCACGGTCAAGGCCGCGTGACCGGCGCCGACGGGGGTAGCCCCGGGCCATGACGCAGATTCCGACGATCCGCCTCAACAACGGGGTGGAGATCCCGCAGTTCGGCTTCGGCACGTGGCAGGTGCCGGCCGAGGACACGGCGCGGACGGTGCGGGGGGCGCTCGACGCCGGCTACCGGCACATCGACACCGCGCAGATGTACGGCAACGAGGAGGGCGTCGGTCAGGCGCTGGCGGAGTCCGGCCTGGCCCGCGACGAGGTGTTCCTCACCACCAAGCTCAACAACGACGGCCACGGCTACGACTCCGCGCTCCGTGCCCTCGACGAGAGCCTGCGCAAGCTGGGCACGGACCACGTCGACCTCTACCTGATCCACTGGCCCCGCCCGCGCGAGGACCGCTACGTCGAGACCTGGCGCGGCTTCGAGAAGGCGCTCGCCGACGGGAAGACCCGCGCGATCGGCGTCTCGAACTTCACCATCGCGACCCTCGAGCGGCTGGCGAAGGAGACCGACACGGTCCCCGCGGTCAACCAGATCGAGCTGCACCCGTGGCTCGTCCAGCGGGAGCTGCGCAACTTCCACGTGGAGCACGGCATCGCGACCGAGGCGTGGAGCCCGATCGGCCAGGGCCAGGGCCTGCTCGACGACCCCGCGCTCGCCGAGCTGGGCGGGAAGTACGGCAAGACGCCGGCGCAGGTCGTCCTGCGCTGGCACATCCAGCTGGGCAACATCGTGTTCCCCAAGTCGATGCGGCCCGAGCGGGTCCGCGAGAACATCGACATCTTCGACTTCGACCTGTCGAACGACGACCTCGACGCGATCTCCGCGCTCGACCGCCACGAGCGCACCGGCCCCGACCCGGACGACTTCGGCTGACCCCGGGTCCCCGGCCCCCGCGTTCGCGCGAGTCGGCAGGAATCCGCACGCGAGTGTGCAGTCCTGGCAGACGAACGGCGCCCACCGGACCGGTGGGCGCCGTCGTGGTCCCGGCACCGGGTCGCGGCGTCAGAACGCGTACCGCACCCGCAGCCACGGCGCGTGCGCGGCGATCAGGTCCGTCACCGACCGCACAGCGGCGCGCTTGACCTCGTTGCGGTAGCGGACGTTCCACATGCCGCCCTCCGAGCGCTTCGGCTGCTGCACCTCGGGGCGCCACAGCACGTCCTCGGCCTTCGGGTGCCAGCCGAGGTTGACCTCGTGCAGGTCCCGGTTGTGGGTCAGCATGATCACCTCGACGGCGGCCTGCGCCTTGAACGCGGGGCTCAGCTCGTCGTCGAGGCGGGTGAGCAGCTCGACCCAGTCGCGGTCGCCGCCGGGGCGCAACACCACCGGTGAGAAGTTGAGGTGCACCTCGTAGCCGGCCGCGACGAAGTCGTCGATCGCGGCGATGCGCTCGTCGATCGTGCTGGTCCGGATGTCGAGCAGCTTCGCGTCGCGCTCGGGCATCAGCGAGAAGCGGATGCGGGTGCGGCCCCGCGGGTCGAGGTCGAGCAGCTCGCGGTTGACGAACTTCGTCGCGAAGCTGGCCTTCGCCGTCGGCAGCTCGCGGAACGTCGCGACCAGGTCCGCGACGTTGTCGCTGACCAGCGCGTCCACCGAGCAGTCGGAGTTCTCGCCGATGTCGTAGACCCACGCGGTCGGGTCGATCTGGTCCGGCTCGGGCTTGACGCCCTGGCGCTTCACGTGCCCGCGCAGGTAGCGCGTGATCTTGTCGATGTTGGTGAACACCGTGATCGGGTTCGCGTAGCCCTTGCGCCGGGGGACGTAGCAGTACGCGCAGGCCATCGCGCAGCCGTTCGACGTCGACGGGGCGATGAAGTCGGCCGAGCGCCCGTTGGGCCGCGCCGACAGCGACTTCTTGACCCCCAGGACCAGCGTCTCGGTCTTCACCCGCACCCACCGCTCGACGTTGCCGGCGTTGCCGTGCAGCTCGGGGATCTGCCAGTGCGAGGCGACCTCGACGACCTCGGCGTCCGGGAACCGGGCCAGGATCTCCCGCCCGCGCGCGGAGTCCCGCGCCTCGGGCTCGGCGTAGATCCGGCCGACCTGCAGCAGGCGCTGGGCGGGCGTCGTGGCGGTCGGGGCGCTCGTCGATCCGGTCACGCATTGCTCAACCTGAGGCGCCAGCGGTCGATTCCGCGGGCCTGGGCGGGTCGCTGCGCGCCGGATCGGGCCGCCGCGCGCGTCACGGCCCGCGCGGCAGCTCGAACGTGCGCGCGGCAGCCCAACCCCGCGCGGCAGCCCGAACCACGCGCGGCAGCGCCACCGTGCGCGCGGCGGTCCACCCCGCGCGCGGCGACGTGCTGCTGCGCGCGAAACCGCAACGGCGCGCGCGTCACGGCACGTGCGGCAGCTCGAACGTGCGCGCGGCAGCCCGAACCAGCTCGGCGGCCCGCGGACAGTCCCGCACCTAACCTGGAGCCGTGAACCCCTCGACCGCGCACGCGCTCGTGCTCGTCGACGAGCTGGTCCGCTGCGGGGTCACCGACGCCGTCCTGTGCCCCGGCTCCCGCAACGCCCCGCTCGCCTTCGCGCTGCACGCCGCCGACGCCG
>DASVUG010000372.1:0-2002 GCA_036387155.1 Pseudonocardia sp.
GGCTACGTGTGCGGGCGCAACCCCGCAGAGCTCGCCGACGCCCTGCGCAGCGCCCGGACGCTGGACCGCGGCAAGGTCACCGACGCCGTCGCCGCGCTCAGCGCCCCCCGCGTCGTGCACGACGCATTCTTCCCCGACGCGAGCATCGGCAGGTAACTGTCGCTCCGATCGGTCGGGCCGTACCACTCGATCAGGTAACCTTTCCCGTCGCTCGACAGTTGAAGAATCGTTCCGGCCGTACGGGCCGGGGCGACGGGAGAGCATCCGGAACGAATCGTGGAATTGTCCGAATTGTTCCTTCTCCCGTCTGCGGGCGTTCGTTGCTATTCGTGGCAGACGGAGGAGACCGGGTGGAGCGCGTCATCGGGACGGGTCGGCGGAGCGGGGCCGACCGGCCCCTGGCCCTGGTGCTGGGTGCACGGGTGATCGAGGTCGTCCGGGCGCTCGCGATGGAGGGCATCCCGGTCGGCGTCGTCACGCCCACCGGCGACCCGGCACGCTGGTCGCGCTACGCGCGCAACGTCATGACGTGGGACTGGATGCAGGCCGCCGAGCACCACGACGCGGCGCTGGCCGACCGGCTCGTGGCGTTCGCGCGCCGTCAGCCCGAGCCGCCGGTGCTGCTGTACTGCTCGGACCAGTCGATGGTGTTCGTCTCCCAGCACCGCGAGCGGCTGGCCACGGCGTTCCGCTTCGTCGTGCCGGACGCCGCGCTGGTCGAGGCGATGGAGGACAAGGCCCGCTTCGCCCGGCTGGCCGCGGAGCGGGACCTGCCGGTGCCGCCGACGGTCGTGCTCGACCAGCGCAGCGAGTCGCCCGACGAGCTGCTCGCCCTCGGCCTGCCGGTCGTGATCAAGCCGACGGCCCGTGACCACACGTGGCGGACGGCCGCAGGGAGCTCGACCAAGGCCCTGCGGTTCGAGACCGAGGAGGAGCTGCTCGCGTTCTGGCCGCGGCTGCGCGGCCTGAGCAAGCCCGCGGTCGCCCAGCAGTGCATCCCCGGGCCGGAGACCGCCGTGGTCAGCTACCACGTCTACGTCGACGCCGACGGCGAGATCGCCGGGGCGTTCACCGGGCGCAAGATCCGGACGATCCCGGTCGAGTACGGCCACACCAGCTCGCTGACGATCACCGACTGCTCCGAGGTCGCGCGGGTGGGCCGCGAGGTCTGCCGCAAGCTGGACCTGCGCGGCGTCGCCAAGATCGACTTCAAGCGGGCGCCCGACGGCGCGCTGTACCTGCTGGAGATCAACGCCCGGCTCACGCTCTGGGCCCACCCCGGCGCCCGGGCCGGGGTGAACCTCGGGGCCCTGGTCTACGCCGACCTCACCGGCACCCCGCGCCCGCAGCCCCGGCCGCTGCGCCGCGAGCTGGACTGGGTGCACCCCAAGGACGTCATCGCCGCGAAGGCGCACGGCATCTGCACCCGCGAGTGGGTGCGCTGGCTCGTGCGCGAGAACCCGGTCAACGGGGTCTGGCGCTGGGACGACCCGGGCCCGCTGCTCGGCATGGCCGCGGTCCGGGTGCGCAGCAAGGTGCTCGGCACGCCGGCGGCCGAGGTCGACTGAGGGCCCGTGCGCATCGGACTGATCGGCGACGTCCACGCCAACCTGCACGCGTTGCGGGCGGCGCTGGCCCGTCTGCGGGCCGAGGGCGTCGACGCCTGGGTGTGCGTGGGTGACCTCGTCGGCTACGGGCCGCACCCGAACGAGTGCGTCGAGACGATCGCCGACCTCGACGCGACGTGCGTGGCCGGGAACCACGAGCTGATGCTGCTCGACGAGCTGCCGCAGACCCGCGCCGGCCGGCTCGCCCGCATCAGCCTCGCGTGGACGCGCGAGGTGGTGCGGCCCGACGTCCGCGCCCACCTGGCCACGCTGCCGAGGACGGCCCGCCTGGACGACCTGGCGATCGCGCACGGCTCCCCGCACGACCCGGAGGAGTACGTGCGCACCGAGGCCCGCGCCGCCGCGCTGCTGGAGGAGCTGCCCGCCGGGCGGCT
>DASVUG010000373.1:0-11001 GCA_036387155.1 Pseudonocardia sp.
CACGTCGTCGTGCTCGACCGCGTCGGTCGGCTCGAGCGCGTCGGCCGCGTCGGTCGGCTCGGTGGCCCGGGCGGGCTCCGGGGAGCCGACCGGCTCGACCGGCTCGACCGGCTCGGAAGGGCGATCCGTGCTCACGTCCACCGCCACCCTCTCGTCCATCGTCCGGGTTCCGCTCCCTCCAACGAGCGGCGTGACACCCGGACAGGTGAACCGGGGATCCGGATCGAAAGTCTCGATTTCGTGACGGCCGTTCACCCGGCGTGCGCGGCGGGAACCCCCCTCTTGACCGCAAGCGGACGTACCGCGTTGCGCGTCCGGTTGCGACGGGACCCCGCCGCGTCCGACCACGCACACCCTGGAGGCTGTCATCACCGCCATCATCGCCGCGGTCCTGTTCGGGATCGCGCTCCTCATGCACCTGGCCAACTTCTCGCTGGGCCAGCTGGACGCCACGTTCTTCATGCTCGCGGGGCTGGTCGCCACCGCGCTGCACCTGGCCGGCATCGGCGCCACCACCCGGCGTCGGGTCCGCAGCTGAGCCCGACCGCAGTCGGGGCGGAGCCGATGCTCCGCCCCGGCTGCCCGGCCGTCATGTCACAGCGCGTGACGAGCCGACGTCCACATTCGGCGTCACCCACCCGGACCAGCGGGTGGGCGGCTCTCAGATCAGCAGTACCGCCGCCAGCGCAGTCGACCCCGTCCAGGCGAGCGTTCGGGTGAGGTTCGCCCGCAGCAGCGCGGCGAGATCACGGGCGGCCCTCCCCGCCGGGCTGCCGGCCGCACCCCCTCCCGGGCCGTCCGCCGCGCCGACGGCGGCAGCGAGCCGGTCGTGCGCCGGCACGGCCGCCACGACCGTCGTCGCCACCGTGACCAGCGCGAGCGCCGCGAGCGCCACCGCGGCCACGCGCCCACCCGGGCCCGGTGCGAACAGGAGCACGGCCGTCGACACCCCCTGGGCGAGCCACGGGAGCGCCACCACCGCGGTGATCGCCCGCCGGTGGCGCTCGTGGTACCGGGTCCACTCCGCCGCGCCCACCAGCGCGAACGCGGGGTAGACGACCAGCTGCACCACCCACCCGACGCCGGCCAGCACCGCCGCGGCGACGAGGTGCACCACCAGCCAGGCCGATCCGGTCACCGGCCCACCCTGCCCGACCCCCGTTCGCGCCGCACGCCCACCGGCACGCCCGGGGGACGGCGTCAGTACCCCACGCCCGCGACCTGGCCGGTGGCGATGTTGACCCGGTTCCACACGTTCACCGACGCGATCGCGAGGATCAGCGCGGCCAGCTGCTGCTCGTCGTAGTGCCGGGCCGCGGCGGCGTACACCTCGTCGGGGACGGCGTCGGGGCGGTCGGCGAGCCGGGTGACGGCCTCGGCCAGCGCCAGCGCGGCGCGCTCGGCGTCGGTGAACCACGGCGCGTCGCGCCAGGCCGCGACCGTGTCGATGCGCTCGTCGGTCTCACCGGACTTGCGCAGGTCGCGGGCGTGCATGTGGACGCACACGCTGCAGCCGTTGATCTGGCTGGCGCGCAGGTTCACCAGCTCGACGAGGGTGGCCGGCAGGCCGGCCTTCACGGCGGCGCCGAGCGCCATGATCGGCTGCGTCGCGTCCCGCAGGACGAAGACGGGGTTGGGCATGCGTGCGGACATCGCGGTCTCCTGTCACCTCGGCACCGGTCGGTGCGTCAACGGCATGACGGATCCCGCGCAGCGGAGGTGACAGGGTGGACGAGCCGGCGGAGGACGTCCTGGCGCAGCGGTTCGAGGCGCACCGCCCCCACCTGCGGGCGGTGGCGTACCGGATGCTCGGGTCGTTCGCGGAGGCGGACGACGCGGTGCAGGAGGCGTGGCTGCGGTTGAACCGCACCGCCGCGGACCCGGCCGCCGACGCCGTGGACAACCTCGGCGGGTGGCTGACCACCGTCGTCGCCCGGATCGCGCTGGACGTGCTGCGGTCCCGGTCCAGCCGGCGCGAGGAGCCGCTCGACCGGCTGCCCGACCCGGTCGTCACGGCCGTCGACGCCGACCCCGAGCGGTCGGCGGTGCTGGCCGACTCGGTGAGCCTCGCGCTGCTCATCGTGCTGCAGACCCTCACCCCCGCCGAGCGGCTGGTGTTCGTGCTGCACGACCTGTTCGCCGTGCCGTTCGAGGAGATCGCGCGCATCGTCGACCGGTCGCCGGCGGCCGCCCGACAGCTCGCCAGCCGCGCCCGGCGCCGGGTGCGCGGGCGGGCGCCGGGACCCGACGCCGACCTGCCCCGCCAGCAGGAGGTCGTCGCCGCGTTCCTCGCCGCCTCCCGCGGCGGCGACCTGGACGCCCTGCTCGCCGTCCTGGATCCGGACATCACCCTGCGGGTCGACCAGGGCGCCGGCGTCCGGGTCGTGCACGGCGCCGCGACGGTCGCCGGCCAGGCGCTGACCTACGCGCGGCTCGCCCCGGCCGGCCGCCCGGCCGTGGTCAACGGCGGCGCCGGGGTGGTCACCGTCGTCGACGGCCGCGTCGTCTCGGTGCTGGCCACGACCGTCCGCGAGGGCCGCATCGTCGCGATCGACATCCTGGCGGACCGGGACCGGCTCGCCCTGTTCACGCCACCGGCCTGAGCGCCGGCGGCTCAGTCCAGGCTGCCGCTCTCCACCACGCGTTCGGCGACGGCGAGCAGCTTGTCGTTCGTCCGCTGCGAGTGCGCGCGCAGCAGTGAGAAGGCCTCGTCGGCGCGCAGGCCGTGGCGGTGCATGAGGATGCCCTTGGCCTGCCCGATCAGGTCGCGGTTGGCCAGGGCGCGGTCCAGCCGGTCCTGCTTCTGGCGGTCGGCCAGCGCGACCGCGCACAGCGTGGCGAGCATCCTCGCGACGGACTCGGCGCCGCCCCGGAAGACGTCGGGCTGCTCGCCGTACAGGCTCAGGGTGCCGAGCAGGTGGTCGTCGACGAACAGCGGCACGCACAGCATGCTGGCGACGCCGCAGCTGAGCGCGGCCCCGCAGAACTCCGCCCACCGCGTGTCGGCCGCGATGTCGTGCATCCGCACGAGGATCTGCTTGCGCGCCGCGGTGAGGCACGGCCCGGTGTCCGTGCGCATCTGCAGCTCGTCGAGCTGCCGCGGCACGGGGCCGGTCGCGAAGATCGTCTTCAGCTTCCGGTCGGCCCCGACCAGGATGACGCCGGCGTGCCGGGTGGTCGGCACGATCCGCGGCGCCTCGCTGAGGAGCCGGCCCACGACCGCGGTCGTGTCGCCCGGCGGGATCCGCATCGTGCGGACGAGCTGCTCCACCGTCGACCACGGTGTCAGCTCGTCCGAGTCGCGGACCGCGTCGGTCTCCTTCACCCTGGTAGTACTACCCCACCGGTCGATGCACGCTCCACCGGCCGCCGCGCCGACTTACCGCGTACGCGGTAGGTTCGGTGACGGCTCGCTCCCCATGGCGACGCCCCGGGTGCATCGAGCCGCCTTTCTCCGCACGCAGGGAGGAGCGACGCGGTATGCCCGAAGAGCAGGCGGTCGAGGAATCCCCCGGAACGGCCCGGGAGAACGCCTACGCACACCTCGCAGGTGTGTTCACGGAGCTGGCCGCGCTGCCCGACGACGATCCGCGGCGCCCCGAGCTGCGGGACCGGCTCATCACCGGCTACCTGCCCGTCGCCCGCAACATCGCGCACCGCTTCGTTCACCGCGGCGACGTCATCGACGACCTGGAGCAGGTCGCCACGCTCGGCCTGATCGGCGCGGTCGACCGCTTCGAGCCCGGCCGCGGCATCGACTTCCTGTCCTTCGCGGTGCCGACGATCACCGGCGAGGTGCGCCGGCACTTCCGCGACCGGGTCCGGACGATCCGCATCCCCCGCAAGATCAGCCAACTGCAGGGTGCCGTCCACGAGTGCACCACCGAGCTGACCCAGCGGCTCGGGCGCGCCCCGCGGCCCAGCGAGCTGGCCGCGCGGCTCCAGGTGCCCCTCGACGACATCATCGAGGTGCTGCAGGCCCACCACGCGGCCTACCCGTCGTCGCTCGACGAGCCCGGCCCGGACGACGACACCGCCGGCCGGCCGCGCATCGGGGCGCTGGGCGAGGTGGACCCGGGCATCAACCTGGTCGACGACCGGATGGCCGTCATCCCGCTGCTGGCGAACCTGCCCGAGCGCGAGCGCCGCATCCTGCAGCTGCGGTTCTTCCACGACATGACCCAGACCGAGATCGCCGCGCTCACCGGCATCTCGCAGATGCACGTCTCCCGGCTGCTCGCCCGGACGCTCAGCTCCCTGCGCAACCAGCTGACCGTCGAGGTGTAACGGAGATCACCCGTCCGGTCCGTGCGCCTACGCGCTGCGCGAGCCGGTCGCCACCCTGTTCTCCCGGCGCGGTCCGGCGGGCATCCACGGCAAGGGTCCGTTCCGGGCGAGCTTCGACGGCTCCCGGGTCGACGGCAGCAGCCCGGTGTCCGTGCCGTCCCCGGCCGGCCCGCCCAACATCGCGTGGCTGAAGGTCACGGGGACGCCGGTGCCCAACGCGCCCGGCGTCTTCGGCAAGGTCGCCGTCATCCAGCGGATCGACACCCGCGGCGGCGCCGCCCCCGCCCGCGGCGGCGCCCCCACCGTGTCGGTCCCGTACGCGACGAACTACGTGTTCTGGGCGCCGGTCAAGAGCTGACGGCGTCGTCGGTGCGCCGCCGCCCGTCGACGTGCGGCGGCGCACCCGGCGGTCCGACGGACGCGCGCCCCGGCCGGCCGGCCACTACCGTCGAGGACGTGGCACGCCGACCCTCCGACGCCGTCGCTCCCGGCCCGGGCCAGGAGTCCGTGTGGGACTACCCGCGCCCGCCGCGCGCCGAGCCCGACACCCGCCGGGCCGTGCTGCGGTACGGCGGGGCGGTCGTCGCGGACACCACGGACCTGGTGCGGGTGCTGGAGACCAGCCACCCGCCCACCTTCTACCTGCCCCGGACGGCGTTCGGCGCGTACCTGGTGGCGTCGGACCGCACGACGCTGTGCGAGTGGAAGGGCTCGGCGCGCTACGTCGACGTCGTGGTGCCCGGCGCCGCGCCGCTGCGGTCCGTCGGCTGGTGGTACCCGGAGCCGGACCGCCGCTACCCGGAGCTGCACGACCGGGTCGCGGTGTACGCGGGCCCGTTCGACGAGATCACCCTCGACGGCGAGCGGGTGACGCCCCAGCCCGGCGGGTTCTACGGCGGGTGGATCACGGGCGAGGTCGTCGGCCCGTTCAAGGGCGGCCCGGGCACCTGGGGCTGGTGACGGCCGGTCCGGTCCGCCGGTGTCGCCCGGCGGTGCCGGGGGGCTCGTCGACGACCTCCTCGGTCGGCGCGGCGTCGACGGCCGCTGTCCTACGCCCCGCCCATCAGCGCGCGCAGCGCGTCGGGGGCGGCGGCCGGGCCGGTGAGCGGCGCCCAACGGGCACCCGCCCGGCGCGCGAAGGCCGCGGCCTCCTCGGCGTCGTCCCCGGGCGCCAGCACCAGCAGCTCCGGGAGGCGGGCGGCCGCGGGGACGGGGTCCTCGTCGTCGGTGGCCCGGCAGTCCGACAGCAGGACGGCGGCGCGGCGGCTCGCGCGGCTGCGGCCCAGCTGCTCGGCGGCCGCCCGCAGGGCGCCGGCCAGCGCCGTCACCCCGTGCCCGCGCAGCCCCAGCACCCGGTCGACGACCTCGGCGCCGGGGTTGCGGGAGTCCATCGCGCGCAACACGGTCACCTCGCGGGCGAAGGCGAGCACCGCGTGGTCGCCGGGGGCGCGCCAGGCGCAGGCGGCCGCGGTGAGCGCCGCCGCGGCCAACCGGGCGCCGCCCATCGAGCCGGACGCGTCGACCAGCAGGCACACCGCGAGCGTCGGGCGGGCCCAGGTGCGGGCGGTCAGCTCGTCCAGGCCCACCGGCCGGCCGGCGGCGCGGGCGTCGGCGACGGCGGGCAGGGACGCATCGAGGTCCAGGTCGCCGCCGCGGTCCGCGGGAACGGCGCGCAGCCGGCCGACGCCTCCCCGGCGCGGCGCCCCCGACCGGCCGAGGTCGAGCACGATCCGCCCGGCCAGCCGGCGCGCGGCGGCGCGCAGCCCCTCGTCGGTGGCCCGGGCCATGTCCGCGAGCAGCGTCAGCGTCGCGTCGGGGCGCTCGGCCAGCGCGGCGTCGAACGCGGCTTCGTCGAGCACGCCGACCTCGGGCGAGATCGCGGCGAAGTCGGGCGCGCGGGCCAGCTCGGCGCGCGGTGCGGTGCGGTCGGCCGGCTGCGGGCGGGGACGCCGGCCGGCCGGCGCGGGGGCGCCCGCCGGCGGCGGGCTCACGCTCCCCCCGGGGCACCACCGCCCCCCGCCGGGTCGTCGTCGGCCGGCGGCGCGCCGAACTCCGCCTCGTACAGCTGGCGCACGACGTCCTCCGCCGTCCGCGCGGACGACTCCTGCAGCCGGATCCGGCCCGACAGCGCCACGAGCGCGGCGTCCAGCCCCACGCGCCAGTCGGTCGCCGACCGGCCACGCCGGCGGGCCAGCGCCGCGGCGATCCGGGCCGTGTCGATCGCCCCGCGCACCGACGACCCCACCCGCACCTCCGGGTGCGCCCGCGTCCGCCGCACCAGCGCGACGACCCGGGCCGACCAGTCCGCGTCGACGCCCGGCGCCCGCAGCGCCACGACGGCCTGCTCGTCCGCGGCGCTCTGGTAGCCCATCGCGATCCGGCAGACCCGGTCGTACACGGCCGAGGAGATCCGCGCGGTGCCCACCGCGTCGAACGGGTTCATGGCCGCGACCAGTCGGAACTCCGGCGAAGCGGGGACCCGGCCCAGCCGCGGGACGTGCAGCTCGCCCTCGCTCATCACCGTGATGAGGACGTTGAGGGTCTCCTCCGGGATGCGGTTGACCTCCTCGACGTAGAGCAGCGCGCCCGCCCGCAGGGCCGTGACGAGCGGACCGTCGACGAACGTGTCGGGGGCGTAGCCGCGGTCCAGGACCTGCGCGGGGTCGAAGTGCCCGACGAGCCGGGCGGGGGTCAGCTCGGCGTTCCCCTCGACGAAGACGAACGGCGCGCCGTCGGCGACCGCGCGCAGCAGGGTGGTCTTGCCCGTGCCGGGCGGGCCCTCCAGCACGACGTGCGCGCCGGCGTCCAGCGCGGCGACGAGCAGCTCGACCTCGCGCTCCCGCCCCACGACGGGGACGGCGAGCGGCCCCGCCGTCCCCTCCCGCGACATCAGTGGTCGTGGATCAGCACACCGCGGATGTTCTTGCCGCCGAGCAGGTCGTCGTAGCCCTCGTTGACCTGGTCGAGCGTGTAGGTCTTCGTGATCAGCTCGTCGAGCTTGATGTCGCCGCTCTGGTAGAGCCCCAGGATCCGGGGGATGTCGACGGTCGGGTTGCAGTCGCCGAACAGCGACCCCTTCACCGTCTTCTTGAACAACGTCATGATCGACCCGGGGAGGCGCACGTTCTCGGCCATCAGCTTGTTGAGCCCGATCAGCACGATCGTGCCGCCCTTGCCGGTGTTGGCGAACGCGTCGCTGACGATCTCCTCGGTGACGATGCCGGCCGTCACGATCGTCTTGTCCGCCCCGTTGCCGTTGGTCATCGCGCGGGCCAGGTCGCCGGCCTCGGCGGCGGTGGCCACGGCGTGCGTGGCGCCCAGCTCCATCGCCTTCTCGCGCTTGTTGGGCAGCGGGTCGATCGCGATCAGGTTCTTCGCGCCGGCGTGCCGGGCGCCCTGCACCGCGTTGATCCCGATGCCGCCGACCCCGGCGACGATCACGGTCTCGCCCGGCCGCACGTCCGCCGCGTTGACCGCCGCGCCCCACCCGGTCGGCACCCCGCACCCGACGAGCACGGCCTTGTCCAGCGGCAGGTCGTCGTCGACCTTCACCACGGAGTTCTGGTGGATCACCGAGTACTGGCTGAAGGTGCCGAGCATGCACATCGCGCCGTACTGCCCCTTCGGGCCGCTGAACGGGAAGTGCTCGCCGGGCAGGTAGCCCTCGAGGATCGTCGCGCCCATGTCGCAGATCGCCTGCTGGCCGGTCGAGCACCAGCGGCACGTCCCGCAGTTCGGGATGAACGAGCAGACGACGTGGTCGCCGGCCTTCACCCGCGTCACACCCGGCCCGACGTCCTCGATGATCCCCGCGCCCTCGTGACCCAGGACCATCGGCAGCCGCGCCTCCAGGTCGCCGTGCGCGATGTGGACGTCGGAGTGGCACAGCCCGGCGTGGGTGTACCGGATGAGGACCTCCCCCGCCTGCGGGCGCTCGTCGAGCTCGAGCTCCTCGATCTCGATGGGCTTGCCCGTCTCGTAGACGACCGCGGCCTTGGTCTTCATGCGCGCTCCTTTGCGTCACCGGCCCCGGGAGCGTATTGCGCGAACCGACATCCCGGCAGCCCCTCGATCAGCGGGCTGCTGCCGGTGAGGCGGTGCGCTCAACGGCCCCCCCGCCCCGTGGTAGGAAGGTCGTCCGAGACCCGACGCGCCCGAGGGGACCCACCCTGGCCGAGCCCGCCGCCCCGGACGACCCCGGTCCGGAGGACCCCACGGCCGAGCTGGTGCGGGCGCTCGCGACCGGGCACGAGCTGGACCGCCGCGGCGCCGCGCTGCCCGCCGCCGCCCTCGCCGAGGCGCTCACCGCGGCGCCGCCCGCGGGGGCTCCGGTCCTGCGGCTGCGCCGCGCCGTCGTCACCGGCACGCTGCGGCTGACCGGGGCGCACGTGCGCGTGCCGGTGGAGCTGCACGGCTGCCTGTTCGCCCAGGCGCCGGACCTGCGGATGGCCGAGTTCACCGGCCTCGCGCTGACGGGGTGCCGGCTGCCGGGGCTGCGGGCGGGGAACCTGCGGGTCGTCGCGGACCTGCTGCTCAACGACGGCCTCACCAGCGACGGCCCGGTCGACCTCACCGACGCGCAGATCGGCGGCTCGCTGCGGCTGTCGGGCGCCCGGCTGCGCGGGGCGGGCGGCCGCGCCCTGATCGCGGACCGGGTCGTCGTCGACGGGACGTGCTACGCACGCCGGTTGCGCAGCCACGGCGAGCTGCGGCTGCCCGGCGCCCGGATCACGGGCAACCTCGACCTGGCGGGCGCGGACCTGACCAGCCCGACCGGGGACGCGCTGGACCTCACCGGGGTGAGCGTCGGTGGCAGCCTCCTGGCGGGACGCCACGACGGCGGTCCCTACCTGGCGTTCACCGCCGCCGGACGCGTGCTGCTCGCCGGGGCGCGGGTCGGTGGGGACCTGACGTTCTCCGGGGCGCGGATCGCGACGCGCACGGCCGGCGACCCGCCGCAGGAGGCCGCGGAGGGCAGCCGGGTGCCGGTGCTGCCCGGCGGGATCGTCGACGCGGCGGCCTGCGTCGTCGCCGACCGCGTCCGCGTCGAGGGCAACCTGGAGCTCGACGACGGGGTCCACACCACGGGCACGGTGCGGCTGCCCAACGCCGCGGTCGGCGGCTACCTCCGGCTGTCGGGGGCGCGGCTCGACGGCGCGCAGGGCGCGTCGGACCGGGGCGTCGCCCTGCTCGCCGACGGCATCCGGGTGGGCGGTGACCTGGAGGCGCGCGACAGCGGTCGGGGCGCCCTGGCCTGCGCCGGCCAGGTGCGGCTGGTCGACGCGGAGGTCCGCGGGACGGCGAGCCTCTCGGGTGTCACGCTGGCCGCTCCGGACGGCTACGCGCTGCTCGGCGACCGGCTGCGCGTCGGCGGTGAGCTCTACCTGCGCCGGGCCCGGTGCTCCGGCACCGTGCGCCTGCAGAACGTCGACGTGGGCGCGACGCTGGACTGCACCGGGGCCGAGCTGGACCGGCCGCGGCAGCGCCCGGACGGCACGGTGCGCCCGTCGCTGGACCTGCGCTCGGGCACCGTCGGCAAGGACCTGCTGTGCGTCGGCGGCTTCGTGGCCACCGGCGGGGTGCGGGTGCGGGCGCTGGAGGCGCGCAAGTCCGTCCAGATCGTCGACGCCCGGCTCGGCTCGGACCCGGGCACCTCGCCCTACGCGCTCAACGCCTTCGGTCTGGTCACCGCCGACCTCGTCCTCGCCCCGGCGGCGCCCCCCGGCGGGGCGGTGTGGCTGACGCAGGCCCGGGTCGCGTCCTTCACCGACGCCCCCGCGCTGTGGGAGGCCCGCGGCGGGGTGCGGGTCGACGGGTTCGACTACGCGCTGCTGGGCGACGGCGGCGACGACGTCCGCGATCGGCTCGCCCGGCTGCAGCACGCCCTGCCCGACTACGCGCCCGGCCCGTACGACCAGCTCGCCGCCGCCTACCGCCGCGCCGGGCACGACGACCGGGCCGAACGCGTCCTGATCGCCCGGCAACGCCGGCGCCACGCGGAGGCCGGGCCGGCCGGGCGGCTGTGGGGGTGGCTGCAGGCCGTCACGGTCGGCTTCGGCTACCGGCCGTGGCTGGCGGTCTGCTGGCTGCTCCTGGCGTGGGCCGCGGGTGCGGTGTGGTTCGACCTGCACGTGCCCACGCCGGTCGACGACGACCAGCACCCGGTCTTCAACGCCTGGATCTTCTCCGCGGACTGCCTCCTGCCGATCGTGGACCTGGGCCAGCAGGGCTACTGGCGGCTCGCGGGCGCGTCGCAGTGGGTGAGCAGCGGCCTCGTCGTCGTGGGCTGGATCCTCGCCACCACCGCGGCGGCCGGCGCCGCCCGCGTGCTCAAGCGCGCGGGGTGACGCCCCGCCGGTCACTCCGGCCGGTCACTCCAGCCGGTCACTCCAGGAAGGCGACCTGCTCGGGCGGGATCCGCAGGCTGATGCCCTGCTCGTCGACCTGGTAGAGGTCGTGGAGGTGGCCGCGCTCGCCGGTCGGGAGCTGGGCGGGGTCGTCGCGGCGCGGGTCCGCGCTGCGGACCTTGTCCGGGCGGTCGTCGAAGAACTCGACGCGGGTGAACCCGACCTCCGCCAGCACCCGGTCGCGGGCGGCCCGGGCGAACTCGAGGTTCTGGTGCTGGTTCGCGAAGTGGGTCTCCAGCGCGTCGACGCCCTCGAAGCGCACGCTGTCGGTGCCCAGGTGATTGCGGTCGGCGCGGGCGGTGCCGAA
>DASVUG010000374.1:0-5154 GCA_036387155.1 Pseudonocardia sp.
TGCGGGCACGACACCCACGTCGCGATGCTGACGACGGCCGCGCGCCTGCTGGCCGGGCGGCGCGAGCAGCTGGCCGGGCGGGTCGTGCTGATGTTCCAGCCGGGCGAGGAGGGCTACCACGGCGCCCGCCACATGATCGAAGAAGGGCTGCTCGACCGGCACGGCCCGGGCGGGCGGCCGACGCGGGCGTTCGCGCTGCACATCAGCGCGACGCTGCCGAGCGGGGAGGTGCACACCCGGCCCGGGCCCGTCATGGCGGCGGCGGACCTGATCCGGGTGAAGGTCACCGGGCGGGGCGGGCACGCCTCGGCCCCGCACGACGCGCTGGACCCGGTACCGGCGGCCGCGGCGATGGTCGGCGCCCTGCAGACGGCGCTGACGCGGCGGGTCGACGCCCGCGACGTGGCCGTGCTCACCGTGGCGCGGATCGTCGCGGGGACGACGAACAACGTGATCCCCGAGACGGCGCTCCTGGAGGGCACGCTGCGCACCCTGTCCGAGCCGGTGCGGACGCTGCTGCACGACGAGGTCCGGCGGGTCTGCCGGCACACCGCGCTGGCGTACGGGTGCGGTGCCGCCGTGGAGATCGAGCAGGGCTACCCGGTGACCGTGAACGACGAGGCCTCCGCCCGGCGCCTGGGGGAGGTGGCGGGCGAGGTGCTGGGCCCCAACCGGGTGGGCGCGATGCCGCACCCGATCATGGGGGCGGAGGACTTCTCCTACGTCCTGCAGCGGGTCCCCGGCGCCCTGGCGTTCCTCGGCGCCTGCCCGCCGCGGGTCGACCCCGCGACGGCGCCGCCGAACCACAGCAACCGCGTGGTGTTCGACGAGGCCGCGCTGGCCTCGGGCGCCGCGGTGTACGCGGCGCTGGCGCTGGACGCGACGCGGCGATGAGGTCGGACGCCGGGTCGTCCGGACGAGCGGCCCGGGCCGACCGGCCGATCCGCGGGCCGGGTCGGGCAGAGTGGCGCCCGTGCCCGAACCGCTGAGCGACCTGCGCGCCCTGGCGACGGCGATCCGCACCGGCGAGCTGTCGCCGACCGAGCACGTCGCGGACGTCCTGGACCGGCTGGCCGCCGACCCGTACGGCCTCGTCGTCACCCTCGACGCCGAACGCGCGCTCGCGACCGCGGCGGCGCTCACCGAGGAGCTGGCGCGGGGCGCGGCGCGGGGGCCGCTGCACGGCGTCGCGCTCGGGGTCAAGGACATCGTCGACGTCGCGGGGCTGCCGACGCGGTGCGGGTCGGACCTGTTCGCCGACGCCGCGCCGGCCGCCGCGGACGCCGTCGCGGTGGCCCGGCTGCGCGCGGCCGGCGCGGTGGTCGTCGCGAAGCTGCACACCCACGAGTTCGCCTACGGGCCGACCGGGGACGTCTCGGCGTCGGGCCCGGCCCGCAACCCGCACGACCCGAGCAGGATCACGGGCGGCTCGTCGTCGGGCCCGGCCGCGGCGGTGGCAGCCGGGTACGTCGCGCTGGCCCTGGGCACCGACACCGGCTGCAGCGTCCGCACCCCGGCCGCCCACTGCGGGGTGGTCGGGCTCAAGCCCGGCCACGGGCGGGTGCCGACCGACGGGGTGTTCCCCCTGGCCGAGTCGCTGGACCACGTCGGGCTGCTGGCCGCCGACGCGCGCGGCGCGGCGCTCGGCTGGGACGCGCTGCACCCCGGCGCGGGCCCCGCCGACGCCGGCCCCTCCGACGCCGCCGACCTGACCGGCCTGACCGTCTGCGTGCCGGACGACGAGCACTGGGACACCGTCGACCCGGTGATCGCCGACGCCCGGGACGCGGCGGCCCGCGCCGCGGAGGCGGCGGGGGCGCGGGTCGTCCACCGGCGACTGCCGCAGTGCGCCGAGCTGGCCGCCGCCTACCCGCTGATCGTCGGCGGCGAGGCCTACGCCACCCACCGGCGCTCCCTCGCCGAGCGCCCCGAGGCCTACCAACGGGTCACCCGCGAGCGCCTGGAGGCGGTCGCCGACCTGCCCGCGCACCGCTACGTCGACGCGCAGCGGGCCCGGCGGCGGCTGACCGCCGAGCTGCGCGGGGCGCTCGACGGGGTGGACGTCGTGCTCACCCCGACGACGCGGCTGCGGGCCACGCCGATCGGGGTCGACGAGGTGGACGGGGTGGGCGTGCGACCGTCGCTGCTGGCCCTGACCTCGCCGTTCAACCTCACGGGGTGGCCGGCGGTGTCCGTGCCCGTGCCACCGCGCGACGGCGGGCTGCCGGTCGGTGCGCAGGTGGTCGGCGTGACGGCGGACGAGCACGGGGTGCTGCGGGTGGCCGGGGCGATCGAGCAGCTCCGCGGCTGACCCGGGCTCATGCGTGCCAGCGGGGCGCGCCCCGGGCGGGACCGCCCCCGGGGCTCTGGGCCGTCCGGCGTAGTCTCACTGCCCGTGGCGGAGCGTGCGGTCTGTGTGGTCGGCACGGGGCTCATCGGCGGATCGCTGATCCGGGCCGCGGAGAAGGCCGGGCGGAGCGTGTGGGGCGCCAGCGCGTCCGAGCCGACGGCCGCCCAGGCGCGCGCCGACGGGTTCGACGTCACCGTCGACACCGACGCCGCGCTGTGCCGGGCCGCCGAGGCGGACGCGCTGGTGGTGCTCGCCGTGCCGCTGCCCGCGCTGGCGGCGGTCCTGCGCCGGGTCGACGCGGTCGCCCCGACCTGCCGCCTGACCGACGCCGTCAGCGTCAAGGTGGCGGCCGCGGACGCCGTCGCCCGCTACGCCCACCGCGCCCGGTACGTGGGCGGGCACCCGATGGCCGGCACCGCCGAGTCCGGGTGGACGGCCGGTGACGCGCACCTGTTCGCCGGCGCGCCGTGGGTCGTGGCCAGCGACGACGGGGTCGACCTCGCCGTCTGGCGCGACGTCGCCGAGCTGGCGTGGGCGTGCGGCGCGCGCGTGGTCCCCGCCGGGGTCGACGAGCACGACCTGGCCGTCGCGCGCGTCTCGCACCTGCCGCACCTGCTCGCGGAGGTCCTCGCCGCCGTCGGCGCCGGCGACCCGGGGGACGACCTCCCGCTCGCGCTCTCCGCGTCGTCGTTCGCCGACGGCACGCGCGTGGCCGCCACCCGCCCCGAGCTGGTGCTCGCGATGTGCGAGGGGAACCGGCGGGCGCTGCTCGCGGCGGTCGACGACGCCCTGGGCCGCCTCGGCGTGATGCGGGGGTCGCTGGCGTCGACGGGCGGGCTCGCGGCGACGGTGAAGGCGGGCCACGCCGCCCGCATGCGGTGGGCGTCGACCCGCGAGCCGCTCGAGCACCGCGTGGACCTCGCGACGACGTCGATGGCGGAGCTGCGCGAGCTGGGGCGCCGCGGCGAGGTCGTCGTCGGCTGGGCCTGACCGGCCCGGCCATCGGGGAGCCGCGGGCTCAGCGGGCGCGGCTCCGGTTCGTGACCCGCACCCACGCCGGGTCCGGACCCGCGCGGTACGTCGCGTCGCGGCGCTTCGCGAGCACGCCGGCCAGGCCCCGCTGCGCGGTCGCCGCGCGCAGGGCCGGCCCGTCGGTGTACACCGGCGACGCCACCACCCCGGGCGTGCGGCCGACGTCGAGGCGCTCCAGGGTGGCGCGGCGGTCGTCCTGGGTGCGCTCGAGCAGCGGGACGCCGTAGAGCCGCAGCACGTCGGAGACCATCAGCGTCGCCATCGGCCCGGCCGGGGCGCCGTGCAGCCGCGCCTCCAACGCGGACGGGTCCGGGACCCCGCCGGTCAGCAGCACGATCGTCCCGTCCAGCAGGACGTCCGGGACCAGGTGCGTCAGCTCGGCCAGCTCCGGGAAGCACGGGGTGACGTCCTGCCCGTCGGGGGTGACCAGCCGCAGGCGGCCGTCGGCGACCTCGGCGAGCACGCGCAGCCCGTCCCACTCCACCTCGTAGACCCACTCGGGCCCGACCGGGAGGTCCCCAGGGGTGGCGAGCATGGGCTGCACGCCGTCATGCTGGCACCGAACGGTGTTTCACGTGAAACGACCGACCCGGAGGAGCGTGGCCGATGCGCGCGATGTGGAGCGGGGCGGTGTCGTTCGGGCTCGTGAGCGTACCGGTCAAGGCGTACGCGGCGACGACGAACCACGACATCCGCTTCCACCAGGTGCACGCCGCCGACGGGGGCCGGATCAAGTACAAGCGGACGTGCGCGCTGGACGGCGCGGAGGTCGAGTACGCCGACATCGTCAAGGGCTACGAGACCGAGGAGGGCGAGCTGATCACCCTCACCGAGGAGGACCTCGACTCGCTGCCCGTCGCGACCGGCCACGAGATCGACGTCGTGGAGTTCGTGCCGGCCGACCAGATCGACCCGATGCTGTTCGACAAGACCTACTACCTCGAGCCCGACCCGAAGGCCGCCAAGCCGTACGCGCTGCTGCGCGAGGCGCTGGTGCAGACCGAGCGCATGGCCGTGGTCAAGGTCGCGCTGCGCCAGCGGGAGACCCTCGCCCTGCTCCGGGTGCGCGACAAGGCGATCGTGCTGCAGACGATGCTGTGGCCGGACGAGGTCCGCGAGCCGGACTTCGAGATCCTCGACGCCGACGTCGACCTGCGGCCGCAGGAGCAGAAGATGGCGGCGTCGCTGGTGGAGAGCCTCGGGGCGGACTTCGAGCCCGAGCAGTTCCACGACGAGTACCGCGAGGCCGTCGCGGCGCTGATCGAGCGGAAGAAGACCTCGGGTGACGCGCGGCCGGCGCCGGTCGCCCCGGCGGCCGCGGACGACGCGGGCGAGAGCATGACCGACCTGCTCACCGCGCTGCAGCGCAGCGTCGAGGCGGCGAAGGCCGCGGGCGGGCGGGGCGCGACCCCGGAGCCCGCTCCGGAGCCGCCGGCCAAGAAGGCGCCCGCGCGCCGGGCGTCGTCGAAGAAGAAGGCCGCCGCCGAGGCCGAGGACGCCCCGGCGCCGCGGCGCCGCGCGCGCAAGCCGGCCTAGCCCACCCGCCGGCGGCGGTCGACCCGGGAGGGCCGACCGCCGCTCACGGGCCGAGCGCGGACCCGGCCGGCGTGCTGTCGTTCTTCAGCGCGGTGAACAGCGCTCCCGCCCTCGCCTTGTCCCACTGCACGACGGACTGGCCGCCGATCGTCGGCGTTCCGCCCACGGGCACCGTCGTGGTGACGCCGCCGCCCGAGGAGATCGAGCGCATCCCGAGCCCGAGGCCGAGCAGGTTC
>DASVUG010000375.1:0-1955 GCA_036387155.1 Pseudonocardia sp.
AGGTGCTGGCGCGGATGGACGCCGCGGTCGGGCGCGCCGACCGGACGGTGCTGTCGGGCGGCTGGTGCGCGATGCACGCGATCCGCCGGGCCCGCGCCGCGGTCCTGCCGCGCGTGCAGGTCTCGGAGCGGATCGAGGCCACCGTGCACGGTGCCGGGATGGTCGCCGCGTTCGCCTGCTCCGACCCGGGCCCCGACCGCGACCTCGTCGCGTTCGCCCGCGCCTTCGGTGCCCGGGCCCCGGACCCACCGGCCCTGGACGCACCGGCCCTGGACGCACAGCACGAGCCGACGATCGGGAAGGGAGGCACGCGATGACCGGACCGGACGGGGTCGGCGCGGGGCCGTCGTTGCAGGACATCGCCTCGGGCGACGGGACGTTCGCCGTCGTGGCGCTGGACCAGCGCAACACGCTGCGGCGGATGTACGCCGCCGCCGGGCAGCCGGGTGTGCCGGACGACGAGCTCGTCGCCTTCAAGGCCGACGTGCTCGGCGCCCTCGACAACGCCAGCGGGGTGCTCGTCGACCCGGACCTCGGCGTCCCGGCCCGTGCGCGGGCCGGCGCGACCCGGTCGGGCCTGCTGGTCGCGGCCGAGCCGGCCGTCCGCGCGACGCACGGCGGGGAGCCGCGGGTGACCCGCGACCCCGGGCAGGACGCGCGCTGGGTGCGCGGCCTCGGCGGCCACGCCCTGAAGTTCCTGGTCCAGATCCGGGTGGACCGGCCGCGCGGGTCGGAACCGGACGCCCCGGACCTGGCCGCCGAGGGCCTGGACGTGGCGCGCGCCGTGGTGGCCGACTGCCGCGCGGCCGGGCTGCCGTGCGTGATCGAGAACCTGACCTACCCCCTGCCCGGCGAGCAGCCCGGCCCCGCCGCCCGCGCCGACGCGGTCATCGAGGCGGCGGTCGCGCTGGACGAGCTCGGCCCGGACCTGCTCAAGCTGGAGTACCCGGGCAGCCCCGAGGCCTGCCGCCGGCTGGCCGGGGCGATCCGCACGCCGTGGGCGGTGCTGTCGGCCGGGGTCGGCTTCGACGAGTTCGCCGACGTGCTGCGGGTGTCCTGCGACGAGGGCGGCGCCTCCGGCTTCATCGCCGGGCGCGCGGTGTGGAAGGACGCGGTCGGGCTGGACGCGCCGCAGCGGCGGCGGTTCCTGGCCGACGAGGGCCGGCGGCGCCTGGACGCCTGCGTGGCCGCGATCGCCGGCCGGGCCCGGGACTGGCGCTCCGCGGGCGCGGCGGTGGGCGGGCCGTCCGGCGCGGCGGGTGCGTCGTGACCGCGGTCCTGGAGGCCCGCGGGCTCACCCGCCGGTTCGGGCAGGTGACGGCCCTGGACGGGGCCGACTTCGACGTCGCGGCCGGCGAGGTGGTCGCCCTCGTCGGCGACAACGGCGCCGGCAAGTCGACGCTGGTCAAGGCGCTGTCGGGCAACCTCGAGGTGGACTCCGGCGAGGTGCTGTTCGACGGCGCGCCCACGACGATCGACAGCCCGACGGCGGCCAGCGCGCTGGGCATCGAGACCGTCCACCAGGACCTGGCGCTGGCCCCGCACCTCGACCCGGTGCAGAACATGTACCTCGGGCGGGAGATCATGCGCCCCGGTCTGCTCGGCGCGCTGGGGTTCATGGACAACCGGGCGATGCGCGCCGAGGCCCGCACGGCGTTCGACCGGCTCGGGGCCACGGTGCGCAGCCTGTCGTCGCCGATCGGGGCCATGTCGGGCGGCCAGCGGCAGGCCGTCGCGATCGCGCGCGCCGTGCACTGGGCGAACCGCGTGGTGTTCCTCGACGAGCCGACGGCGGCGCTGGGCGTCCGGCAGACCGCCAACGTCCTGCGGACGATCCGGCGCGTGGCCGACCAGGGCATCGCGGTGGTGTTCATCAGCCACTCGATGCCGCACGTCATCGAGGTGTCCGACCGCGTGCAGGTGCTGCGGCTGGGCCGCCGGGTGGCCACGTTCAC
>DASVUG010000376.1:0-11657 GCA_036387155.1 Pseudonocardia sp.
GAGCACCGCCGCCAGCACCGCCGCCAGGACCGCCGCCGCCGCGCCCACGAGCCGGGACAGGCGCGCGGCGCGGCGCAGGTCCGCCGGCCCGGGCGGAGGGCCGTCGCCCAGCCGCGGGCGCTCCTCGACCCGCACGTCACCGCCGTGCCCGTAGACCGTGCGCCCGCCGAGCGTGACGCCCAGCGCGCCGGCCGCGGCCGCCTCGACCGGGCCCGCGTTGGGGCTCGGGTGGGCGGCGGCGTCGCGGCGCCACGCCCGCACCGCCGCCCGCGGCGATCCGCCCACCAGCGGTGCGCACGCCGCCACCAGCAGGGCCGTCACCCGGGCCGGGACGAGGTTGGCGGCGTCGTCGAGCCGCGCCGAGGCCCGGCCGAAGCGCAGGTAGCGGGGCGAGCGGTGCCCGACCATCGCGTCCAGGGTGTTCACCGCGCGGTAGGCGAGCAGGCCGGGCACCCCGCCGACCGCGCCCCACAGCAGCGGGGCGACGACGGCGTCGGAGGTGGTCTCGGCGAGCGACTCGGTGCCGGCGCGGGCCAGGCCGGCCGGGTCGAGCCTCGCCGGGTCGCGGCCGCAGAGCGTGGGCAGCCGCGCCCGGGCCGCCGTCACATCGCCGCGGTCGAGCTCGGCGGCGAGCGCCGCCCCCTCCCGCGCCAGCGACGCCCCGCCCAGCACGACCCACGTCGCCAGGGCCGTCAGCAGTACCGGCGCCGCGCCGCGCGGCACCATCGACGCCGGCACAGAACCGCCGGGCACCGCACCTCCGGAGCGCGATCCGCCCGCGGCCGCCCGGTCCGCCACCCGTGCGATCCCCTCGACCGCGGCACCCAGCGCCCCGGCCGCCCCGACCAGCACCGCCGCGTACCGGACGCCCGCAGCCTCCCGGTCGGCGTACCAGCGGCGCTCCAGCGCGGCCGCGGCCGTCCCGAATCCGGCGACCGGGTGCCCGCGGCGCGGGTCGCCCAGCACCGCGTCCGCCGCGACCCCCAGCAGGAGCCCGGCGGCGCGGGCGGGGACGGTCACGTCGGCGACGGTAGCGGTCCCCCGGCGCCCGGGCGGCGCCGCCGGACCGGGCCGGGCCGCCCGTGCTTGTGGGCCCGGCCGCTCGGGGCGCCCGGCCCGGGCCTCAGGCCGTGTCGCTGTCGATCGCCTGCTCGAGGTTGTGCTCGTGCAGCCGCCGCGCCTCGGTGGCGATCTGGTGCAGGCTGCACGGCCAGCGCTCGCCCGACCCGGTGTCGCTGCGGCAACCCCGGCAGCGGCCCAACCGGTCCGGCACGTGCGCCTCCAGGAGCCGGCGCCACACCCCCGGCATGTCGGCCATCACCACGGCCATCGGCGAGGCCGTGGCCGGGTCGACGGGCCCGCCGCCCACCGACCGCGCCGGTCCGCCCGCGCCGCCCGCCCCGGGCTCGGCCGCCCGGGGACCGGGCACTCCGTCCGCGCCGTCCGGTCGCTCGGCGCCGTCCGCGCGCCCCTCCGTCTGCTCCACACCACTCCCTCACGCAGCCGGGCGGACCCCGCCCGGGTGCCGGCCTCCCCGACGGGCCGGACGGGACGGCGATTACCCCGCCCACCGCCCTGCACTCCCCGTGGCGCTCCGGTTACCGCATTCCCCACGTCGCCGCGTGCCACCGTCGATCTTGCCATCCGCCCGCGCGGGCGGGGACGGCCGCCGGAACGGCCGGGAGAACCAGTCGGTTGACACCTCTTCGGGTCAACCCGACCCGTCGGATGCAGCATCGGCACCGGCAGCGGCGATCCTCCGTCGAGTCCCGCCGCCCGGCGGCGGCCCGACCCAGGAGGTAGTCCCGATGGCCGGCCACAACGCCCCCGTCTCCCCGGAGACCGTCTCGCGGGACATGTTCACCGTGCTGCACGGGCAGCCGGCGCCGGTGGTGACCCGCTGGACCTACTCCACCGCGGACCCCTACGCGGTCACCCTGGGCGTCCGCGGCCGCGGCGACCGGTTCGTCGAGTGGCTCGTGGCCCGCGACCTGGTGCTCGACGCGCTGCGCGAGCCCGTGGGCCGGGGCGACGTCCGGATGAGCCCCCAGCACGTCCAGGGCTACGACATCGTCGAGATCGAGATCTGGTCGGCGGACGGCCGCGCGGTGCTGGAGGTCGACCGCGAGCTGCTGGCGCAGTTCCTCGAGGCCAGCACCACGCTCGTGCCGGTCGGGGACGAGGGTGCCCACGTCGACCTCGACGCGGAGATCGACCGGCTGACCAGCCGCACCGGGCGCTGACGGCCCGCCGCTCCCGCGGACGGGACGCGCCCCCTCAGCGGCGGTAGCGCTCGTCGTAGCGGCGCGCCGCGGCGTCCCGCTCCGGCTGCCGGGCGGCGTCGCGCAGTCCCTTGGCGAACCCCCGCGGGTAGCCGGCCTTCATCGCGCGGTGCTCGACGGCCTCGTCGAGGAAGGCCACCACGTAGATCATCGCGACGAACACGCCACCGAGCACCGCGAGCACGCGGATCATCGCGGACCCGGGGATCAGCAGGCCGACCACGAGCGCGACCGGGAACGCCTGCACCAGCGCGCGCGCGATCTGCCGCACCCACCACGTCCGCGCGGTGGTGTCGTGCAGCACCCACTCCCGGTACCGCGGCGGCAGCCCGCCGCCGAGGGCGTACCAGACCCAGCGCAGCGGGCCCGGGCGGACGGGGCGATCGGCCATCCAGCCAGGATACGTCCGGAACCGCCCGTCGACCCCGCTCACAGGGGTTCCGAAGCCAGCATGGTGGCTTTCCTGCACTCCGACGGCAGGAGAGCCACCATGCCGGCGTCAGGTCGCCGGGTCGCGCTCCGCGCCGTGGGGGTACGCGGGATCCGCGCCCGACCCGCTGCGGTTCGCGCCGCGGTCCACGAACGTCCCGTCGTCCGACGACTCCGCCGAGCCCTCGTCCGTCGCGCGCAGGTCGCGCGCGGCGTCCACCCGCGCCGGGTCCGCGTCGGGGTCGCCCGCGAGCGTCTCCGCGAAGGCCGGGTCGTCCAGGGACGCCTCGCCGCCCTCCTCGTCGGCCAGCACGTCCGGGTCGGTCCCCAGGTCGACGACGTGCATCGCCGCCTCCTCCGCGGAGGCACCGCCGCCGCTGATGCCCACGTCGAAGCCCTCGACGGCGTCCGAGCGCCCCAGGGCACCGTCCTGCTCGGGGTCGGCGAGCCGGCCCGCCCGGTCGAGGTCGACCGGCACCTCCTCGGGGACCTCGCGCGCCAGCCGCTCGTCGAGCGTGTCGCCCTCGCGCTGCCCGGCGACGGTGACCTCGTCCTCGTCGAGCATGTACGGGCGGTCCGGCGGCACGTAGCCGGCGTCGAGCATGTCGACGTCGCCCGGGGGGCCCGCCAGGGTCTCCGACGTCGGCAGCTGGAGCACGCCGGCCAGGTCCGGCGCCTCCGGCTGCTCCTCGTAGTCACGCTGCGCCATCGGGGCGAACACCTCCAGGGGGTCGTGCGGCCGACCGGCCGCGACGTACCGGACGGGCCTACCCCCCGGGCCGCGCGGCTACCCGTCGGCGCTCCCGGCGGTGACCGCGTCGCGCCCGCCGGCCGCCGCGATCGGGTCGGCGACGCGCCGGGTGTGCACGCGCACCCCGCCGCGCAGCGTGCCGCCGCTGTTGCGGACGACGCCGAGGCACGTCTCGGTCCAGAGGTTGAGCTGGATCTCCTTGGCCAGCAGCAGCTTGTTGTAGAGCAGGTGCGACAGCCGGTCCCCCGGCCGCGCCCACGACTCGATCTCGAAGACCAGCTCGGGGCCCTCGCAGCGCGCCCGGAACTCGATCTCGCCCGCCTCCAGGTGCCCGCGCAGCGTCACGAAGCGGAACGACGTCGGCGTCCGGTGCACCACCCGCACCGGCCCGTCCCAGGGCCCCGGCATCCGCACGACGTACTCGTCGTCGACCCGCATCTCGCCGTCGTCGCCCCGGGACTTGACGAACACCGCCGCGTCCGCGGGCGCCGCCGCGTTCGGGTCGGCGGTCAGCTGCCGCACGGCCTGCTCGGGGCCCACCCGCGGGTCGGCGACGCGGACGGCGTAGCGGCGGCGCAGCAGCGGGCCGTACCCGTCGGCGAGCCCCTGGACGTCGACCGGGTCGACGCCGGCGGGCAGCGGCGGGGGCAGGTCCTCGGGACCGCCCTCCTCGTCGCGGCGGTACACGGGCGTGACCCGCCACAGGTACCGCCACGTGATCAGCATCAGCCCGAGGGGCCAGCGCAGGACGATGCGGAGGCGTTGCCCGAGGCCGTCGGAGCGTGCGGAGCGCGAGCGTGACCTCACGGTTCTGCGGGTACCCGACGGACGTGATCAGCACTCCCGATCTCGTCAAGCGCGTCCCCATCAGCGGCCTGCCGCTGCACGCGGCCTCGCTGGGGTCCATCGGCCTGTGCATCGGGCTCTGGATCCGGGCCAAGACCGTCGACCAGGAGGAACGGGGCAACGCGGAACGGCGGGCGCTGTTCGTCGGGCTGTGGCCGCCGATGTTCTGGCTGATCGGCGACACGATCGACCGCGCCCGGTTCCGCGGGGAGGCGCGTTGATCACCATCGGCCGCAGCGACGTCGCCGCCGAGGTCGCCGACCTCGCCACCCGGCACGTCAACTTCGACGAGCGCGAGGCGCCGCCGCACGTGACGAAGGGCTGGCACCAGGACCGGGTCACCATCGAGCTGGGCCGCGAGGAGCCGGGCGACCTCGTCCCGGGCGGCCTGGCCGAGAAGGCCGGCGAGCTGGTCAACAGCTACGAGTTCAGCGACCCGAAGATCCTGCGGGCCGCGTACAAGGCGCCCGGCGACCTCGTCGGGCGCGACATGCTGCTCGAGGGCCGGTTCCTGTTCCTGCGCTTCCTGCTCGGCGTGCGGATCGTCGACGCCCACGACGAGCGGGTGGACGGGCCGAACGGCCCCGAGCGCCGCGTCGGCTGGTCCTACGCCACCCTCGACGGCCACCTGGAGCAGGGCCTGCTGCGCTACGAGGTCGCGAAGGAGCTCGAGACGGGGCGCGTCGAGTTCCGGATCGACGCCTACTCGCGGTGGTCGCCGATCGCGAACCGGCTGGTGTGGGCCGGGTTCAACCTGATGGGCCGGCGCACCCAGCTCACCTGGTACCACCACGCGATGACGCGGCTGCGCCGCCTGCTCGACGACCCGCCGTCGGCGCCGCAGCCCGACGAGGACGGCATCGTGCGCGCCCCGACGGGCGCCGGGCCCGGACGGTTCGAGGGCCTGGTCGTCCGGTTCGCCCACCCCGGGCTGGACACCCGGCACCCGAAGCGCTGACGCGGGCTCCGCCCTCTCCGCGACCCGGCGCCCGGGTCAGGCTGGCGGGAGGACCAGCCCCATCCCGCCCAGGACGGCGATCACCCGGTCCGTCGGGATGGCGAAGGCGATGTCCTCCACCGAGACCGACGGGTCGCCGACCAGGGCCTCGGTGGTCACCCCGACCACGGCGCCCGAGCGGTCGACCAGCGCGCCGCCCGAGCTGCCGGAGCTGATGGCCGCGTCGGTCTGGATCACGCCCTCGAGGGTCGCGGTGGAGCGGCCGACGGCGGACACGACGCCGCGGGTGATCGACGGGGGGCCGTCCAGGTTGAGCGCGTTCCCGATCGCCACGACGTCCTCCCCCGGCCGCACCACGGTCGGCCGGGCCAGCCGCGCGGTGGGCAGGTCCGTCACGCCGTCGATGCGGAGCCACGCGAGGTCCGCCTTCGGGTCCGTGCCGACGACCCGCGCCTCGACCCGTCGCCCGTCCGCCGCGATCAGGGTGGCCGTCTTCTCCCCGTTCACCAGGTGGTCGTTCGTCACGACGTCCCCCGTGGGGGTGAGCACGACGGCGGTGCCGGCGGTGCCGTTGACCGGGTCGCCCGCCTGGATGCGCCAGACGGCCGGGGTGACGGCGGCGACGGCGTCCGCCAGGTCGGTCGATGCGGCGGGGGCGGGCGGCGGGGGCGGGGGCGTCGGCCGCAGCAGCAGGACCAGGGCCGCGCCGACCAGTCCCCCGGCCACCGCGATCAGCGCCCCGACCAGCCCCGCGGCCAGCGCCCACGGCAGCCGCCGCCGGCGACCGACGCGGCGGGGCGCCGCAGCCGCACCGGAGGGCGGGGGCACGGCGCGGGACGGGGCCGCGGGAGGGGACGTCGGCGCGGTCCCGAGGGGGCTCTGCGGCGCGGACGCGGACGGCGCCCCGGCGCCCGTCCCGATCCCGGCGGTGCTCCCGGCCGCGGACTCCGTGGGGGGCGCGGTGACGGGCGTCGGGCCGGTGTCGGACGCGGTCGCGGTGTCGGACGCGGTGTCGGTGTCGGACGCGGTGTCGGTGTCGGACGCGGTGTCGGTGTCGGACGCGGTGTCGGCGGTGGCACCGGGTTCGGTGCGGGTGGCGGGCGTGGCGTCGGCGGTGGCGGCCGCGCCACCGGGCTCGGTGGGGGTGGCGGGCGCGCCGTCGGCGGTGGCCACGGCGCCGTCGGAGGCGGGCGCGGTGGTGCTACCGGGGGCGGTATCGGGTTCGGACCCGGCGGGGGAAGTCGGGTTGGGGTCCTTCGTCGGGGCGCCCGTGCGCTCGCCCTCCACCGCCGTCATGCGGATGATTCTCCAGGGTGCCCCGATGGAACCCGACCGCGGCGTGCCCGCCGATGAGGTGAAGCACGAGTGCGGCCGAGCAGGTGGCGCCTACCGTCCGTCGGGGTGACGCTCGTGGTCCGCACGGGTACGGCCCAGGCCGGCCGCGCGCCGGTCGGTGGACGGACACCGACACTCGCGCACGCAGGGCGCAGCGCGCAACACCAAGAACAATTGTGGGTAACGGTCGGCCCCCGGCGGACGACCAGACGAAGGGGAAGTGAGGAGGCGAGAGTGCGGAACCCGGGTCGGCGCGACGGCGACGACGCGCGTCCGGACCGGACCGGCACGCCCGCCGAGCAGGCGGGTGGGACGGAGGTGCTGGCGGACGGCGGCGTCCCGGCTGCCCGCGTGCCCGTCGACCCCACTCCTGCCGAGGGCGCCGGGCCCGAGGACCCGTGCGACGCCCGCGTCGGTGCGGATGCCGCGGTGTGCGCCGACGGCTGCCCGGACGACTGCCTCGACGGCTGCCCGGACGGGTCTGCCGACGACCTGCTGTTCGACCCGCTGCTGAGCGACGAGCCCATCGACCTGGCCGCGGTGCACGCCGACGACGCGCTGCTCGACGCCCTCGGCGGTGGCGACCCGACGGCCGCGCGCGCCCTCGTCGACCCGGACGACCCGCTGATCGCGATGCTCGCCGCCTGGGCCGCGTGCTCCCGCCAGGACGAGATCGACCCCCCTACCGCCCGGCCGCGGTTCACCGTCGTCGGCGGCGAGCGCCCCGACACCGGACGCCCCGGCACCGCGCCCGACACCGGGCGACCCGACACCGGCCCCGCGGCCCTCGTCGGCCCGCCCGCGTCCGATCCGGCGGCGTCCGATCCAACGGTGTCCGACCCGGCTGCGCCGGCCCCGGCGGCGTCCGGTCCGGCAGCGTCCGCCCCGGCAGCCTCCCGGACGTCGACCACCGCCCCGGCAGCGTCGGCCCCGCCGGCGTCCGCCCCCGCGGCGGCCTCCGGTGCGGCGCTCACGGCCACCGGGCGCGGCGACGACACCGTCCGCCTCCGGGCCCCCGGCCGTCCCGACGCGGGGCGCGGGTCGGCGGCGGGGTCGGACGGGCCACGGGTCGACGCAGCGCCGGAGCGGAAGGGCCCGACGCCCGCCGCCGCATCGGATCCGGCGACCCTGCCCGGCCTCACCCGGCACGCGGAGCCGGACACCGTGCAGATCGTCGGCCCCGCCCGCCCGGCCGGCCCCGACACGGGGGTCCTGCAGGTTCCCGTCGGCGCCACGCGCGCAGCGCTCCCCGACGACATCGGGACGGCGGTGACCGTACCCATGTCCAAGCCCGTCCGCGGGGTCCTGGAGCGGGCCGGCACCAGGCTGCGCGGCCGCCGCGGCCCGGGTGCCTCCCGGCCCGTCCACCCGCTGCGGCGTGCGGCGGTCGCCGTCATCGTCGCCGGCCTGGGCATCTCCGGCGCCGCCGCGACCGGGAGCACCGCGCAGCCCGGCGACGCCGGGTTCACGATGACGCGCGTGTTCTTCTCCGAGCGGGCGCGGTCCCTGGAGGCCGCGCAGGTGGTCTCGACGGGGCTCGCGCGGGCGCGCGACCACCTCGCGCACCACCGCCCGGACCTCGCTGCGCAGGAGCTGGCGGTCGTCGACGCGGCGCTGCCGGAGGTCCGCGACGAGGAAGGGCACAACCAGCTGGCCGGCCAGCAGCGGGCCGTCGCGGCGGCCGTCGCGGTCACGCCGCTGGACCCGGACACCGCCGCGGCCGCGAAGGACGTCCCGCCCGGCGTGCGCCGCGACCCGGGAGGCTCCGTCCTGGCCGAGGGCGCAGCGCCGGGCCCGGGCACCCCGCCCCCCGCGGATGGTCGCCCCGCGGGCGACGCCACCCTCGACGGCGGGGATCCCACCGACGACGCGGACGCGGCCGACGACGACGACGCGAGCTCCGGGGACGACTCCACCGACGACCGCGACTCCGACGGCGACTCCACCGACGCCGACGACAGCGACGCCACCGCCGGCCGGAGCTCGTCGGCGCGGAAGTCCGCCGACCGGGACTCCGCCGGCGACGCGGACACCGGCGGTGGCAAGACCGGCAGCAGCACGACCGGCAGTGGCAAGACCAGCAGTGGCAAGACCAGCAGCAGCGCGGCCAGCAAGGACAAGGCCGACGGCGGCACGACCGGCAAGGACAAGACCGGCGGTGGCACCACCGGGAACGGCACCACCGGGAACGGCACCACCGGGAACGGCACCACCGGGAACGGCACCACCGGGAACGGCACCACCGGGAACGGCACCACCGGCGGTGGTAGCACGACGAGCGGCGGTACCTCCGGCGGCGGCACCACCGGCGAGGCGGGCGAGGCGGCACCGGCGCCGGGCGCCGGCGTCGGCGGCGCCACCGAGCAGGGCAGCGCGTCGGTCACCCCGCCCGCGCCCGGCGCCGGACCGGCGGCCGCGGGCAAGGCCGCGCCGCGGACGAAGGCGACGGGCACCGTCACCGCCACGCGCCGGCCCCCGAACCCCGAGCGCGACAAACCCCAGCGCAACGCCCGGCCCGACTCGGCCGGGGCGTCGCCCTCGGCGTCCGGCTCGGCCGGGCCCGCGAAGCCGGCGACGAGCGCGAAGCCGGCGGCCGGGGGCACGGGCAGCGGGGGCTCCGGCGACGGCGGGACGAGCGGACGCCCCGACCAGGGCGGGTCCGCGGCCGACGGCCCACCGACCGGGTCCGGCGCGGCCGCCGACGGCAAGGGGAAGGTGGTGACGACCGTTCCCGCACCGGCGAACGGGTCGTCCCGCTGACCGACCCGGTCGCCCCACCCCGGCCGCCGCCCCGCCGCCACCGCCACGCCGGCGCCCGCAAGCCCGCACACCCGACGCCGACGCTGCTACCCGCCGCCGACCTCCCGGCGCCGGCGAGCACCGGTTGCGGCGTGTCGCCCGGTCGGGGGCCGACGATCGAGTAGGAAGACCACGACGTCGAGGAGCCGGAGGTGCGGGTGCTCCACGAGACCGCGGGGCGCGTCGGGGGTCGGCCCCGTTCCCCGCGCCGGGTCCCCGCGCCGCGCCGCCCGGTCGGCCCCGGCCGGCCGCGCGACCCGCGCCGCCCGCGCATCCCCCCGCTGCGCCGCCGCGACCTGCCCGGCGTCTACCTCGCCCTGCTGGCCTTCGGGCTGATCGTCGCGCAGCTACCCCCGGCGCCGGTGGGAGCACCGCCCGCGCCCGCGCCACCCCCCGTGGCGGCCCCCGCGCCGCCGCCCCCCGTGCAGGTCCGGCTGGTCGCCCCGGGCCCGGTCGTGCCCCGGGCGGCGCTGCTCAACCGGCTCCCCACCTCGCACGTCGTCGCGCTCACCTTCGACGACGGCCCCGACCCGCGCTTCACCCCCCGCGTCCTGGAGGTCCTGCGCCGGCACGGCGCCGTCGGGACGTTCTGCATGGTCGCGCAGAACGCCGTCGGCCACGAGGCGCTCGTCCGGCAGGTCGTCGCCGACGGGAACCGGCTGTGCGACCACTCCCGCACCCACGACGAGAACCTCCCCGAGCGCGACACGGAGAAGATCGACGACGAGGTCGTCGGCGCCGGGAGGACGCTGGCGGCGGTCAGCGGCGCCCCCGTGCCGTGGTACCGCGCCCCCGGCGGGGCCTGGTCCACGCCGATCGCGGACCTCTGCGTGCAGCACGGCATGCAGCCGCTGAGCTGGAACGTCGACCCGCGCGACTGGGAGCGCCCAGGGGTGGCGGCGATCGTCGCGGCCGTGCAGCGCGAGGTCCGCGAGCAGGAGCCCGACGGGGTGATCGTGCTGCTGCACGACGGCGGCGGCGACCGCGAGCAGACCGTCCAGGCCCTGGAACAGCTGATCCCCTGGTTCGTCGAGCGGGGCTACGGCTTCGGCTTCCCCGTCCCCTGATCCGGGGGACGGGGACCCGGCGCCGCCGGGCGACCTCACCCGCGACGGGCTCCCGCCCGCCCTCCGGGGTACGGCTCGGCGGGGCGGGCGGGGCGTGATGGCCCCGGCGTGGCCGCCGGAGCGGTCAGGACAGCACGCGGATCTGGAACGGGTAGTCGTACGGCCGGTCGTCGGCCGCGCGGACCGCGCCCTTGATGTGGCACCAGGCCGACACCACGAACAGCACGACGAGCAGCGGGGCGCCGATGACCGCGCCGACGACCGTCAGGATCAGCAGCCAGCTGACCAGGTACAGCAGCCAGAACGACAGGTTGAAGTTGAACGCGCCCGCGGCCGCCCGGCGGGCGTACGGGTCGTCCTTCTTCGCCAGCCACACGAGCAGCGGGCCGAGCAGGCTCAGCGACCCGGCGCTCAGCAGCGCCGCGATCGGCGCCGACAGGTGCGCGAGGATCGCGGCGACGCGGCTTCCCGACGACGGCACCGCGTCCGGGTGGGACCGGTAGGGGTGGGACATGGCTCTCTCCTTCGTCGACGCCTTCGCTCCCGGTCAACGCCGGGAACCGGCCGGTCGTGCCCCGCCCGCGGAAGAACCGGGGTCGCGTCGGGGTGAACACCGGGGTGAACCCCGAGACGGGGGTGGCGCCCGGGGCTCAGAAGGGCGGGATGGCCGCGGTGCGCGACCACCGCAGCGGGTGCACCGGCTGGGCGCCGGGCGCCGGCAGACCGCGCAGGTGGTCCACCGCCTCGCCGATCGCCCACAGCTGGTCCTCCGGCGAGGACGACGTGTTGACGTACAGCTCGGTCCCGCACCGGCTGAGCCGGGCGACGGTGTCGCCCAGGACCGCCTCGGCGACGGGCCGGATCGTGAACGCCAGCCGGTCCCCCGCCGCACCGCGCTCCGCCCGCACCGCCACCTCGATCACCGCACCGTCCCGGACACCGGTGCAACGCGCGGGTGCTGCGCCGGTGACGGGCGGCGGCCGGCGGCTCGCCGCGCGGCGGGCCGCCGGGGCCCGCAGACTCACCTGCGTGCTGCTCCCCACGCCCGCACCCGGGACCGACGCCGCCGTCGAGTGGGTGCGCGCGCACCTCGGCGACCTCTGCTGCGACACCCCCGCCGCGTCCCCCGCGTTCCGCGGCGGGCAGCAGGCCGCCGACGCGGCGCTCGCGACCCTGGACCTGACCGGTTA
>DASVUG010000377.1:0-4365 GCA_036387155.1 Pseudonocardia sp.
GGCCTGCCCTCGGCCCGCTACCTCGGCGTCCTCGCCGACGCCGCCGAGCAGGCCGGCGCCCCGGCCGACTACGTCGCCGAGCTCCGCACCCGTCCCAGCATCAAGTCCACCTGAGCCGTCCCGCCGGCCCCCGCCCCTCCCGGCGAGTTCCGCATCCGGCCCGGCGAGTTGCGCATTCCGCTCGGCGTGTTCCGCGTTCCGCCCGGCGAGTTGCGCATTCGGCCCGGCGAGTTCCGCGTTCCGCCCGGCGAGTTCAGCGTTCCGCCGGCGAGTCGTCCGCTCCCGACGTGACCGATCAGAGCCGGTCCGGGCGGACCGTCACCAGGTGTAGCCGCGCCGCGCGAAGGCGGCCCGCAGCTCGGCGAGCAGGCGTGTCGGGTCGGACAGGTCGGCGGCCGTGGCGCGGATGACGATCCAGCCACGCCGGCGGAGGTCGTCCTCCCGCGCGGCGTCCTGCTCCTCACGCCCGGTGTGGACGGCGTAGCCGTCGTACTCCACCGCGATGCGCAGGCTGGGCCAGGCGAGATCGAGCCGGTACAGCTCCCTGCCGGCCGGTGACGACACCGAGAAGTTGACCTCCGCCAACGGGAACTCGCGCTCCACGAGCAGCATCCGCAGCCAACTCTCGGGCGGTGACTCCGCCCGAGCCGAAGCGAGCTCCAACAGGTCGGCACCACGCACGGTGCCACGGGGGTCGAGCCGGGCGCGGATGCGCCGCCGGACCTCGGTCCGCAGCTCCTCGCTGCGCGGCATCGACAGGCGGAGCGCCTCGTCGGTGAGGGCGAGCACATCGGCCGGGCGGGCGGTGCAACAGAGATCGGCGATGACCTGGGGCCAGGAGAGCACGCGCAGGCCGTCGAGCTCCACGATCTGCTTGCCGTAGAAGCCGGCGTGGTGCACGACGAGGCCGGATCGGCTCCTGGTGCCCCGGCCGTAGGGCACCACGACGTGGGTCTCGACGGCGGGGATCGCCGCACTGCCGTGCAGAGCGGCGGCAGTCGGGCCGCAGACCACGGCGTCGGCACCAGTGGTCAGCAGGGCGGCCGCGGCCCGCGTCCGGACGTCGAGCGCACGGGCGCCCTCGACCAGGACGCCGGTCCACAGCGGTCGGAGCAGGCCGCGCCCGACCGCGCTCTCCACCGCGTGCTTGCCGCACTCCGCGACGAGGTCGGAGCGCCGGAAGGCACCGTGGAGGCTCGGGGTGGAGAAGGGCATGCCGCCACGATCGACGCAGCCGGACCGGCTTCCCAGCCGTCGCCGACAGCTGGGGACAACCGCGACGCGTTGTGGACAACCGTCGGCTCGGCGCGCAGCGGCCGGATACGCCGGGCGGGATGAAGAACTCGCCCGGCGGGGCGCGCAACTCGCCGGGCGGGATGAAGAACTCGGCCGGCGACGTGCGCAACTCGCCGGGGCGGAACGCGCAACTCGCCTGGCGAGGTGGAGAACTCGCCGGGCGAGATGCGCAACTCGCGGCAGGGGGTGCCGCGGGGTCCGCGGCGGTGGGGGTCAGGCGGTGAGGGCTGCCAGGGCGGCCTGGGTCAGCACGCGGACGCCGAACGGGAGGGCGCGCTCGTCCAGGTCGAAGGTGGGCTGGTGCAGGTCGCGCATCGGGCCGTGGCCGGGCCACACCCCGAGCCGGGCCATGGCGCCCGGGACCCGCTCCAGGTACCAGGCGAAGTCCTCGCCGCCGCTGGACTGCTCGGTGCCGCACGCGGCCTCCGGGCCGAGCACCGCCGCCGCGGCGCCGCTCAGGATCCGGGCGCTCTCGGCCTCGTTCACCACCGGCGGGACGCCGCGGGTGTGGTCCAGCGCGTACGCCACGCCGGTGGGCGCCAGGATCTGCTCGACGAGCGTGCGGACGATGTGCTCGAGCGCCTCCCACGTCGTGTGATCGCCGGTGCGCAGCGTGCCGCGGAGCAGGCCGTGCTGCGGGATCGCGTTCGCGGCCTCGCCCGCGTGCACCGCGCCCCAGACCAGGACGGTGCCCGAGCGCGGGTCGACGTGGCGGGTCAGCAGCAGCGGCAGCTGCGTGATCAGCAGCCCGAGGGCCTCGACGAGGTCCGCGGTCAGGTGCGGGCGGGCGGTGTGGCCGCCCGGGGAGTCAAGGGCGATCTCCAGGTGGTCGCAGGCCGAGGTGATCGGGCCCACCCGGGTGCCCAGCCGGCCGACCGGCAGGCGCGGGTCGCAGTGCAGCGCGAAGATCCGGTCGACGCCGTCGGTCACACCGTCGGCGACCATGTCGAGCGCCCCGCCGGGCTGGACCTCCTCGGCGGGCTGGAAGACCAGCCGGACGCGGCCGGGCAGGGCCGGCGCCGAGGCCAGGGCCAGACCCGCGCCCAGCAGCATCGCGGCGTGGGCGTCGTGGCCGCAGGCGTGCATCGCGTCCGGCACCGTCGAGGCGAACGGCAGGCCCGTCGCCTCGTGCAGCGGGAGGGCGTCGATGTCGGCGCGCAGCGCGACGCAGCGGCTGCCCCGGCCGACGTCGCACACCAGGCCGGTGCCGCCGGGCAGGGTGCGGGGCTCGAGACCGGCGTCGGTGAGCAGGCGGGCGATCCGGGCCGTGGTGCGGTGCTCCGCGTGGCCCAGCTCCGGCTCGGCGTGGATCGCCCGTCGCCAGGCGACCACGTCCGAGCGGTGCCGGGCGAGCCAGGAGTCCAGCCAGGCGGGCCCGCTGCCGGCGCCCAGGTCCGCGACCGCGGGAGCGTCCGCGGTCACGACGGCGGGGTGCGACTCCAAAAGGGTCACCGGGCCCCGCCGCCCTTCGTGTCGTGCCGTTGCATCAACCCATACTCCTCACCCGGACGGCGGTGTTCCAAGCGCAAACAGCGCCGTACCCGAGCCCCCTCGCCGAGGGGTTGTCGATCTGCTGTGGGCGGGCCCGCCGCGGTCGGTGGGCTCCCGGGTGCCGCGACGGGCGGGATCGTCCGCCGTTCGTCGCACCCGCCGCGGTCTCGGCGCCGCGTCCCGGTCCGCCGGAGGTACGGGGCGGACGATCCATCGTGCACGGCGGGCGCCCGACCCCCGGTCGCACCCCTGTCACCCCGCTCCGGCGCCGCCGACCCGCGCTCGGGTGAACGGACCCCACGACCCTCACAGGGGACAACGGCCGCGCGGCCCGGGGGATTCCGCCAGTGGCGGCCGCGGCCGGTCCGGCCGCGTCGGACCCCGTCCGGGGCGGGCGCCCCGCGCCGGATCGGAGACCCCACAATGGGCCGCGTGCACCCCGGGGACGACCAGCAGCGCCTGATCGGCGGGCGCTACCGGCTGTCCGTGCAGCTCGGCAGCGGGGCGATGGGCACGGTGTGGTCGGGCTACGACGAGGTCCTCCGCCGGCGCGTCGCGGTCAAGGAGCTCAAGGTCCCGCCGGGCGTGCCGCACCGCGAGGCGCTGGCGATGCGCGAGCGCATGCTGCGGGAGGCACGCGCGCTGGGCGGGCTGTCGCACCCGAACGTGATCACCGTCTACGACGTCGTGGACGTCGAGGGCGAGCCCATGGTCGTGCTGGAGATGGTGCCCTCGCGCAACCTGGCGACGCTGATCTCGGAGCAGGGGGTGCTGTCCACGGCCCAGGCCGCGGTCGTCGGCTTCGCGACGGCGGCGGCGCTGCGCGCGGCGCACCGGGCCGGGATCACCCACCGCGACGTCAAGCCGGGCAACGTCCTGGTCGCCCACGACGGCCAGGTCAAGCTGACCGACTTCGGCATCGCCCGCAACTCCGCCGACGCCCCGATGACGACGGCCGGGCTCGTGCTCGGCTCGCCCGCGTACATCGCCCCGGAGGTCGCGGCGGGACAGCCGGTGACCCCGGCGGCCGACCTGTGGGGGCTCGGCGCCACCCTGTTCGCGGCGGTCGAGGGCCGACCGCCCTACGACGTGCGCGGCGACCCCGTCTCGACCATCACCGAGGTGGTCGACGGGGAGGTGCCGCGGCCGATGTCGGGCGGCCCGGTGACCGACGTCATCGCCGCGCTGATGCGCAAGGACCCCGTCGAGCGGCTGCCGCTGCACGAGGTGCGGCGGCGGTTGCGCCCGCTCATCGGGGACCCCGACGACCCCCTGTACCCGGGCTCCCCCGACGCCCCGACGATGGCCGCGCGCTACCGCGTCCCGCCCCGGGCCCCGGCCGGCACGGGATCGGGTGGTCACGGGCGGGCCGGCGCGGGGTCCGGCGGCACCTCAGGGCGGGCGGGCCAGGCCGCCGCCGACCGCGGGGGCTCCCCGGGCCCCCTGCCGGGCGCCGTCGCCCCCGTCGCGCCGGTGCCGGCGACCCCGCTGGCCGCCGCCCCCGGTCCGCTGCCCGAGGCCCTGCGTCCGGATCCGGCGCGTCCGGACCCGGCGCGTCCGGACCCGGCGCGTCCGGAC
>DASVUG010000378.1:0-6480 GCA_036387155.1 Pseudonocardia sp.
GAGCACCCGGGAGCCGCGCTCGGCGACGGACGACCCGGCACCGGCGGGCCGGGCGCAGGTGGACGCCGGTCCCGAGGTCGCCGTGCCGGCGGACGCCGGTCCCGTGGCCCCCGTGCCGGCGGACGCCGGTCCCGTGGCCCCCGCGCCGGCGGGCGCGGGGCTCGTCGGCGGTGCGCCGACGGGCGTGCTCGCCGGCTGCGGTCCGGCGGGCGGTGGTCCGGTGGGCAGCGTCCTGGTGGGCAGCGTCGTGGTGCGCACCGTGCTGGTGGGCATGGGTCTCCTCGGCGGCGTGGTCCCCGGGGGTGGTCGGCGGACCGGCGGGCCGGCCGGGCGGGACGTCCCGGGCGGGTCCCCGGTGGCGGCGCCGCTGCCGACCGTCGCTGAGTGTGCTCCTCCGGTCACGCCACGGCGAACCCCCCGCGTCCGCCGATGCGGGAATCACCCGAACGCGCGAGCCCGGGAGCGCCGCACGGCCTCCTCGCGGGGGACCGAACCCGGTCCGGGACCCCGGCCGGCCGCCGGTCCCGGTTCCGCCCCGGGCTCCGCCTCAGATCCCCGGTCACGCCTCGGACCCGGGCTCCGCCTCAGATCCCCGGCTCGGCCGCGAGCGCCCCGCGGCGGATCGCGGCGAGCAGGGCGGCGTGGTCCCGCTCGGTCTGGTCGGCGTAGCGGCGGGCGAAGCGGCACAGCGCGTCGACGACCCGGTCGGACCGCCCGAGGTAGCCCGCGATCATCGACGCCCCGCTCGTGCGGGCGTGCCCCTTGGCGAGCAGCAGCCCGCACACCCCGGCGTAGTCGGCCAGCGCGTCCGCGTCGATGCCGTCGACGACGATCGCGCCCTTCATGTCGCGGAACTGGCGCACGTAGTACTGGCGCTCGCCCACGGTCGTCCACCCCAGCAGCGGGTCGCTGACGGTCTGCAGGGCCTTCTGGTACTGCACGACCCGCTGCCCCTGGTGGGCGTGCCAGGCCCGGTCGCCGTGCACGAACCGGGCGACGACCGACCGGCGGGCCTGCTTGAGCTGCAGGAACAGCACGTCGTCCCCGCCGCTGCCCTCACACAGGGCGATGTAGGCGCGCAGGCCGACCGACCCGACGCCGACCACCTTGTGGGCGATGTCGACCACCCGGTACCCGCCGAGCACCCGTCGCCACTGCGACGACACGGTGCTCAGGTAGCCGTCGAGGGCCTCCTCGATCCGCGCGTACTGCGCGTCGCCGGGCCGGGTGATCAGCGGCGGCTCCTCGACGATCACGCGGTCCGGCACGCCGTCCCCGTCGCGGTCCCTCTCGGGGTCCCGGGTGAACCGCGGCAGCGCCCGGTCGCTGGTCTTGCGCCGCGCCCGCCGGGCCGCCCGCTCGATCTCCTCGCGGGTGGTGTCGTGGGTGGCCGAGCCGCGCAGCCGGTCCAGGTCGACGCGCTCGTAGGCGCGGGCCAGCAGCGGCTGCTCGGCCAGGTGGGCGAGGTGGTCGCGGTAGGAGCGCACGCAGCCGGCGACGGCCGCCGCGCACTGGTCCTCGGCGTTGCCGTTCTGCCGCCCGGCCACCCACACGCTCGCGACCAGCCGGCGCAGGTCCCACTCCCACGCGCCCGGGTGGGCCTCGTCGAAGTCGTTGAGGTCGAACACGAGGTCGCGCTCGGGCGAGGCGTAGAAGCCGAAGTTGCCCAGGTGGGCGTCGCCGCAGATCACCGGCAGGATCCCGGTGGAGGGCAGCCCGGCGAAGTCCTCGGCCATGACCGCGGCGGCGCCGCGCAGGAACGAGAACGGCGTCGCGGCCATCCGCCCGATCCGCACGGGCACCAGCCGCTCCACCCGGCCGGCGTTCGTCGCGACCACGTGCTCGACGGGGTCCGTCCGGTCCGGGGGCGGGTCCCAGTGCCCCAGCGCCGAGCGCCCGGCCCGCTCGCGCAGGCGGCGGCCCAGCGCGTAGCGCTCCGCGCGGGACGGCGCGGCCCGGCGCAGGGAGCCGAAGGCGGCCGGGTCCGCGACGTCGAGGACGCGGTGGTCCGGCTGGTCGGGGCCGGCGGCGTCCGCGCCCGCCGGGGCCGGGGCGCGGTCGGCCGGCAGGGTCACGCGGTGAGGATCCCAGAACCGCCCGAACCGCGCACTGGTCGTCCTGTTGCCGGTCAGCTCGAGGACCTGCGCACGGTGCGCCGACATCTCGGCCGACCCGTGCGTGGACCTCCTGGACGCCGACTCCCGGCGCGCGTGAGCCGCGTCGCCGCCGTCAGACCAGCCCGCCCGACGCGCCGATGCGCTGTCCGGTGACCCACCCGGCCTCCTCGCTCGCGAGGAACGCGACGACGGCGGCGACCTCCTCGGGCCGGCCGACCCGGCCGAGCGGCGTGTTCGCGACCATGGCGTCGACCTGCTCGGTCGGCAGGATCATGCCGTCGGTGTCGGTGAGCCCCGGCATGACGCTGTTGACGGTGACGCCGCGGGCGCCGAGCTCCTTGGCCAGCACGGCCGCCCAGTAGTCGATCGCGCCCTTGGCCGCGCCGTAGAGGGCACCACCCGGACCGGGCGACACGGCCGCACCCGAGGAGATCACCACGATCCGGCCCCCGTCCCGCAGTCGGCGCGCGCCCTCCTGCAGCAGCGTGAACATGCCGCGGGTCGGGGCGGCGAACACCCGGTCGAAGTCGTCGTCCGTGGTCTCGTCGACGGACCCGAAGCCGGGCATCCCGGCGTTGGCCACCAGTACGTCGGGCGGCCCGAAGGCGGTCTCGGCGTCGGCGAACAGGCGGCGCACCGCGGCGCTGTCGGTGACGTCGGCCGCGACCGCGTGCCCCTTCGCGCCGAGCCGTGCCAGCTCGTCGACGACGGCCTCGGCCGACGCGGCGTCGGAGCGGTAGTTGACCGTGACGGACACCCCGGCCCGGCCCAGCGCCAGGGCCACGGCGCGGCCGATACCGCGGGATCCGCCGGTGATGATCGCGTGCTGCATGCCGCCCATGGTCGTCGTGTGCGGTCATCGTGTCCAAGACCGGATACCGGTCCTGTGAGAACGTCCGTGCATGAAAGGCGCCGACCTCACCCTCCGCCACCTCGCCGCGTTCGTCGCGGTGGCCGAGACCCTGCACTTCGGCCGGGCCGCGGCCCGGCTGCACCTCGCCCAACCCGCGGTGTCGCAGCAGATCCGCCGACTGGAGAGCCTGCTCGGCGTGCGGCTGCTGGAACGCGACCGGCGCGGCACCGCGGTGACCGAGGCGGGCCGGGCGCTGCTGCCCGAGGCCCGGCGCGTCCTGGCCGCGGCCGACGACGCCGTCGAGGCCGCCGTCGCCGCCGCGCGCGGGGACAGCGGGCGGCTGCGGCTCGGCGTGGCGCCGTCCGCGAACGCGGCGCCCGTCCTCGACGTCCTGCGCGCGCTGATCGACGCCACCCCGCGGCTGCGCGTCGAGGTCCGGGAGCTCCGCCAGCGCGAGCTGGTCGACGCGATCCGGCACGGCGAGCTCGACCTCGCGGTCGGCGCGGTGCTGCGGCTGCCGCCGTCCGACACGGGGATCAGCTGGCGGGCGGTCGCCCGGGAGCCGTTCGTCATCGCGCTGCCCGCGCGCCACCCGCTCGCGCGGACGGCGGACCCGGTGTCGCTCACCGACATCGACGGCGAGCCCTTCGTGAGCTTCGCCCGCGACGACGGCCCGCGCTACGACGACACGCTCCGCGGACTGCTGGCCGCCGCGGAGGTCGTCCCGGGCCAGGAGACCGTGGTGCGCGAGCGGGCGACGCAGCTCGCCCTCGTCGCGGCCGGGCTCGGTGTCGCCCTCGTCCCCGCCGGCGCACAGCCCCTGCACACGACCGGCATCGCGTACCGCGCGCTGCGGGAACGCGCCCCGGTCCTCACGACCGTCGCGGCCTGGCGCACCGGCGACACCGGCCCCGTGCTCGCCCGCGTCCTCGACCGGCTCCGGTCCTGCCCCGCCGGCAGGCCGAGCATCCCGGCGGCGACCAGCACCGGCGGTACCACCGTGCCGTGATCGTCAGTTCAGGAACCGCAGGATCTGCTCGGTGAGCGCAGCGGGCTGTTCCTCCGACAGCCAGTGCCCCGCGCCCGGGACGTCCACGGCGGTGACGTCGGGTGGCGACGGCGCGGACGGGGCCGGCGAGGAACTCCAGCCGGTCCAGTCCGGCGGTCTGGTCGCGTCGGCCGGTGACCACCAGGACGGGCATGGGCAGCGGGGTGGCCGCCGAGGCGATGTTGTCGCGGACGTCCTGGGGCAGCGTGCGGTACAGCTCGAACCCCCCGGTGAGCTGCTGCGGCCGGGAGTAGGTGCGGGTGAACTCGGCGGCCGCCTGCTCGGGCACCGCGTCACGGCGGCCCTGGAACGCCACCTCCGGGTAGAACTCCCGCAGGTAGGTACCCACCTCGTCGTCCACCATCTGCTCGGCCATGTGCCCCGGCGCGCTGTGGAACCCGAAGTGCCACGCCAGGTTGAGGACGGCCGCCGGCGGCTGCCCCTGGCCGGGCACCGCCGGACCGGGCAGCGGGTAGTCCATGAGCGCGAGCCTGCGCACCTCGCCGGGGTGCTGTGCGGCGTACTGGTAGCCCACGCCGGCACCCAGGTCGTGGGCCACCAGGTCGATCGACCGGTGGCCCAGCCGGTCGGCCACCAGTCCGTGCACGAAGCGGGCCAGCGTCGCCTTCGCGTAGTCCGGCGGCGCCCCCTGCGAGTCACCGATCCCGGGCAGGTCGACCGCGATGACCGTCCGGCCCGCCGCGAGTGCGGGCAGGACCGGCCGCCACTCGAACCACGTCTGCGGCCAGCCGTGCAGCAGCACCAGCGGCGGGGTGCCCGGCGACCCGGTCCCACCGGTCACGTAGTGCATGCGCACCCCGTCGACGTCGGCGAACTCGTGGCGGAACACGGTGCTGGTCCTCTTCCTCGGGCGGACGCGCGACGGCGTCGGTCGGAGGAAGGCTGCTCGGCTGCGGGAGGTCGTGTCCAAGACGGATCCGGCCGCCGGTGATGCCGTTCGTGCATGGTCGGCGCGACGATGGACATCCTGCGGCCCGTGTTCGACCCGCGCCTCGCACGCGCCGTCGTTGCGCTGGCCGAGGAGCTGCACTTCGGGCGCGCCGCCGCCCGGCTCTACCTGGCACAGCCGGCGCTGAGCCAGCAGATCGCGCGCGCGGAGGCGCAGCTCGGCGTGGCGCTGTTCGTGCGCGACTCCCGCCGGGTGGCGCTCACCGCCGCCGGCGAGGTGGTCATGCCGCACTGCGCGGAGATCGTGGCGGCCGCCCGGAGTGCCGAGCGCGTCGCACGAGCGGCCGACCGCGACCAGTGCGGTGAGCTCCTCCTCGGCGCCACGCTCGACGCGACCGATCTGCTCGACCTCGTCGTGACCGACCTGCACCGCCGGGCCCCCGCCGTGCGGGTGAGCAGTCGCGTCGCGCTGGACGCCGACCTGCTGCGTGCGCTCGACGAGGGCGAGCTCGACGCGACGATGGCGTGGAGCGATCTCACCGCGCCGCCGGGGGGACACGACACCGCAGGCAGTCGGCTGCTCGCGCGGGTCGAGTCCGGCCTCGTCATGCGCCGCGACCACCCGGCCGTCGACCGCGTCGCGATCGACCTGCCGTTGCCCGACGAGGAGGTCCTCGTGATGTTCCCGCGCGACGTCGCCCCGCACATCCACGACGTCCTGCTGGCGCAACTGGGCCACGCGGTCGGCCACCGGCGGATCCTCGATGCGGTCCCGATCAGCACGAGCGCGCAGCAGCGGATGCGCACCCTCGTCCGCACCACCGGGGTCACGCCGAACTCGCGGTACCGGTTCCACCACGAACACCGCGACGACCTCGTCTACCGCCCCACGAACCCACCCCTGCTGACCGGTATCTGGTTGCTGTGGCGGCGTCGCTCGGTCGGGCTCGACGCCCTGCTCACCCTGCTCGACCAGCGCGGCGTCTACACCGACGAGCACCTGCTCCGTGAGCGCTGAACCCCCGGTCCCACCCCGCGGGCGTCCGGGGTCGCGGCGGTCATGCACGGACGGCATCACCGACGGCCCGATCGGTCTTGGACACCGGGGTCCGCACGCCGCCACGCTGCCATCGGCGAACCGGGCGGCGGCGCACGGTCGAGCAGGGCGGCGGCGGCGACGGGAGGCCACGCCGTCGTGCTGCTGTCGCACACGACCTGCTCGACCAGGGAGACGACTGTGAGCACGACACCCCGATCCGCTCCCCTCGACAGGGGGCGGGGAGGTCGACGGGCTCCGGACCGGCGGGCGGGCTCGCGACGCGGGTTAGCGCTCGTGCTGCTGTGCACGGCGCAGTTCATGGTGGTGCTCGACGGGACGATCATCAACGTCGCGCTGCCGACGATCCAGCAGGCCCTGGACCTCTCCCCGGAGAACCTGCAGTGGATCGTCACGGCCTACGCGTTGACCTTCGGCGGGTTCCTCATCCTGGGCGGACGCCTGGGGGACCTGTTCGGGCGGCGCCGCGCGTTGATCGCCGGGCTCGTCCTGTTCT
>DASVUG010000379.1:0-3695 GCA_036387155.1 Pseudonocardia sp.
GGCGGTGGGCAGGGTGGCGGTGGGCAGGGTGGCGGTGGGCACGGCCCCGGTGGACCCCGGGGCGGCGGGCGCGGGGACGGACGGGACCGCCCGGCTCGTCAACGTCACGACCGTGCCCTCCTGCGTCCGGACCGTGCACGACTGCAGGCAGGCGCGCATCAGGCGCAGGCCGTGGCCCGGCGTGTCGGCCGCCGTCCGGCCCCGCCAGCGCCCCCGGTCCCGCACCTCCACGACGAGGCACCGCTCGTCGCCGTCCGCCAGCACCGTCGCGGTGACCTGCACGTCGCCGACGGGCCGGTCCCGGTAGGCGTGCTCCACGGCGTTCGAGCAGGCCTCGCTGGTGGTGAGCAGCACCGCGCCCTGCTCGTCGAGCGGCCAGCCGATGCGGTCCAGCCAGGCGCGCAACCGGCGGCGGACGGCCGTCAGCGTCGCCGGCACGGCGGGGAGCCGGACGGTGAAGGACGGGTCCCCGGCCGGACCGGGCAACCGGTGTCCGCTGGGGTCCATGACCACAGGATGCGTCAGGTTCCGCGCCATCGCGAGCAGCCTCGACGACGTCGACCGGGGCCGCCACTGTTGTCACCGATCGTGATGAATCGTTCATCCCTTCGGGGAGCGGCCACCGTCCCGGTCACGGGGCGTCACCAAGCCACGATGCACAGCAGTCGGGACCATGTCCCGGCCGGAACCGATCGGGGCGGGGGAGCACGTGGGCTTCACGCTGGACACGCACCACTGCCCCGAGTCGGGCCACGCGGTCGTCGAGGCCGGCGGCGAGGTCGACCAGCTCACGCGCGCCCGGCTGGCCGCGACCCTGGCCGCCGCCGTCGCCGCCGTCGCGGCCGTCGCGGCCGTCGCGGCCGCGCCGCCGTCGTGCTGGACCTGAGCCGCGTCTCGTTCTTCTCGGCCGCGGGCGTGCACTGCGTCGAGGACGCCGCCGCGGCGCTCGCGGCCCGCGACCGCGCCCTGCACCTGGTCTGCCCGCCCGGCGGCCCGGCGTGGACGGTGCTGGACCTGCTCGCGCTGTGCCGGCGTGGCCCGTCCACGCCACGCTCGACGTCGCCGCCCGCGCGCTGGTCGCCTAGATCCGCCGCGGTCCCGGGCGGCGGGGCGTGCGCGGCTCCCGCGTGCCGACCCCGCAGCGGCGGCGTGGCCGTAGTCTCGCGGGCATCGCGGTCGGGCGGACGCCGGCCGTGCCCCGGCCCGGAGGTGCCCATGACCGTCGTCCTCGCCGTGCGCTGCGCGGACGGGCTGGTGGTCGGCGCCGACTCCCAGATCACCGACTCCGACCGCGGCCTCAGCTACCCCGCCACGAAGCTGCACGCCCTGGGCGACCACGCGGCGTGGGGCGGCAGCGGGTCGCGGGCCGTGCTCAACGAGCTGGAGGGGATCTTCGACGCCAACCCGGCGTCGGTCGTCGAGGCGGCGGAGGTCTCGCGCGCGCTGCAGGACGCCGTGCTGCCCGTGCTGCGGCGGCACTACGCCACCTTCATCCCGGAGATCCCCGGCAAGCCCGCCGGCGGGGCGACGCCGGCCACCTACGTCCTCGCCGCCGGATACGCCGGGGGCGAGCCCTTCGTGGTCGACGTCGACCCGCACGGGCTGATCGGCCGCTACGAGGAGGTGGGCTTCCACGCCATTGGCAGCGGCGCGGCGATGGCCCAGCAGGCCGGGGCGCTGCTGGCCCAGTACCGGATGACCGAGCGGAGCGTGGACCACGGCGTCGTCGCGGTCCTGCGCGTGCTGGACGCGCTCGACCTCACGTCCCCGAGCGTCGGCGGCCCCATGAACGTCGCCCGGATCACCCCCGCGGGCGCCCACCACCTCGACGCGGGGGAGATCGAGCAGGCGCGCGAGCGCGTGCGCCGGTGGGTCGAGCTGGAGCGGCGGGCGCTCGACGAGTTGTTCGCGTGAGCGGGCCCGCCGGCGGACCGCCGACCCGGCGCGGGACGCGGCTGCGGTGAGCGCTCCCGCGCCCGTGAGCGGCCGGACCGGTCCCGACCCGGGGGACCCAGGGCCGCCGGGTGCGCGCGCGCTCGACCGGCGCGCGGCGGACCCCCTGTGGCTGCAGCTGCTGGTCGACCTGCGTCGGCGGCTCGGGGCGGGGGAGTTCAGCGCCGCCTTCCCGGGCGAGCTGGCGCTGGTCACCGAGTACGGGGTCAGCCGGCACACCGTCCGGGAGGCGTTGCGGCGCCTGCGCGACGAGGGCCTCGTCGTGGCCGAGCGCGGCCGCGCGCCCCGGCTCGCGTCGCCGGCGGAGATCGCCCAGCCGTTGAGCCGGCCCTACAGCCTCTTCCTGGCCGTCGAGTCGACCGGCCGGGTGCAGCGCAGCGTGGTCCGGACGCTGGACGTGCGGGCCGACGGCGTCGTCGCGGCCCGCCTGGGCCTGGAGGAGTCGACGCCGCTGGTCCACCTCGAGCGGCTGCGGCTGGCCGACGAGGAGCCGCTGGCCGTGGACCGGGTGTGGCTGCCCGAGCGGCTGGCCGCGCCGCTGCTGGACGTCGACTTCGCGCGCACCGCGCTCTACGACGAGTACGCCGCCCGCTGCGGCGTCCGGGTGACCGGCGGCCACGAGCACCTGCGGGCGGTGGTGCCCGACGGGGCCACCCGCGAGCTGCTGGGCACCGGCCCGGAGGTCGCGGCCTTCGCGATCGACCGGCTGGGGCTGGCGGGCGCCACGCCCGCGGAGTGGCGCCACACCGTCGTCCGCGGCGACCGCTTCAGCGTGACGGCCCGGTTCTCCCCCGCGGAGGGCTACCGGATGGGCTGAGGGGTCGGGCCGGTCGGACGCGCCGCGTCGGCGCCGCGCCGCAGGACCCGGCCGGCGACGGTCGCGGTGACGGCTCGCGGGAGCAGCCGGGGCAGCGCGGTGAGCAGCCGGTTCCGGAGCCCGACGACGACCGTGCCCGCGTCCGTCCGCAGCGCGCGCGGGCCCGCGTCGACCACCGCCTCGGGCGTCGCCCGGGCACCGACCGACGCCTCGTCGCCGACGTGGGCGAAGAAGCCCGTGTCCGTCGGCCCGGGGCACAGCGCGACGACGGCGACGCCGCTCCCGCGCAGCTCGACGCGCAGCGCCTCGCTGAACGACAGGACGAACGCCTTGCTGGCGCCGTAGACGGCCATGAACGGCAGCGGCTGGAACCCGGCGGTGCTGGCGACGTTGACGATCCCGCCCCGGCCGCGCGCCGCCATGTCGCGGGCGTAGGCGTGGGTGAGCCCGACGACGGCGGCGACGTCGACCATGACCTGCTGGTGGTCGCGCACGGGGTCGAGGTCGAGGAGCGCGCCGTGGGTCGCGAAGCCGGCGTTGTTCACGAGCAGGTCGACCGCGACCCCGGCGTCGTCGGTGCGGCGGCGCACGGCGGCGACGCCGTCGGGGGTGGACAGGTCCGCGGGCGCGACCAGCGCGCGGACGCCGTGGCGGCGCTCCATCTCCCCGGCGAGCCGGGTGAGCGCGTCCTCGTTGCGGGCGACCAGCACGAGGTCGTGGCCCTCGGCCGCCAGCCGTCGTGCGAACGCCTCCCCGATGCCCGACGAGGCGCCGGTAACCAGCGCCGTCGGGCGGGTGGTGGTGTCGGTCATGTCGTACCTCCGGTGTTGTCGTACCGCACGGACGGTTTGTTTTTTGGACGTGGGAATGCGGAGCGGGGGTCGGTCGGGTCAGTCCAGCCAGGAGTCGACGACGGACTGCAGCG
>DASVUG010000380.1:0-4401 GCA_036387155.1 Pseudonocardia sp.
CGACGACGCGATGGTGATGTTCACCCGGCAGCAGGTCGCCCGCATGCACGCGGCGCTGGAGTTCTCCCGGTCCGGTCTCGGCCGCCCCGCCCCGGACCCCGCCGCGGACGACCGGGGCGCGGGCGCCCCTGCCCCCGGTGCCGGGGCCGCGACCGCGGGCCCCGCTGCCGCCGAGGGTCCCGCCGGCGCCGCCGCCGAGGGCCCCGCGGGCGCCGCGGCCGAGGCCACGGCCCCGCCCGCGCCGCGGCGGACCCGGACCGTCACCCGCCGGTCGCGCCCGACCGCGACCTAGGGCGGCGGGCGTCGTGGAGGGGCTCACCGGGCGGACGTGGCTGCGCGTGCCCGAGGAGGAGCGCGGGGAGGGCCGCGTGTACCGCCCGGAGGGTCACCCCCTGCCGCCGGCGCGGGGCCGGGAGGGGTTGACCTTCCACAGCGACGGGCGCTTCGACTACCACGCCCCGGGCAGCCGCGGCGGCACGGAGACGGGGACCTGGCACGACGTGCCCGGCGGGGTCCGGGCGGACGTCGCCGGGCAGCGGATCGCGCTGCGCATCACCGAGGTCGGCGACGACGTCCTCCGCCTGGAGTGGCCGCAGCCGTAGGGGACCCCGGGCGGTCGGCCCGGGCGGCGCCGGTCGGGTCCGCCCCCGCGACCCGGCTGCGCGCGACCGCGCCGTGGCGACGTGTCCGGCGGCAGCCGCCGTCGTTGACGGGGCGGTGGTGATGGTTCACATTGGGTCGGTCGCGCCCTCGCCGGTCCGCGCAGCGGCCCGGCCCGGCTGCCCCCACTCCCGTCGGCGTGCCATGCTCTTCGCCCGCACAGGCGGGTTCGACGGCGCACCGGCACGCGGGCTGCACCACGTGCTGACGCACCGAGGAGTCGCCGAGTGACCATCAGCAACGCCCGCGAGCCGGCCATGGTGGACGTCGCCCGGCTCGCGGGGGTGTCCCACCAGACGGTCTCCCGCGTGCTCAACAACCATCCGAACGTCCGCGTCGAGACGGCGCGCCGGGTCCGCGCGGCCATCGCGGAGCTGGGCTACCGGCCGAACCGCGCGGCGCGCGCGCTGGTCACGGGCCGCAGCCAGCTGATCGGGCTGGTGGCGCTGAACACCACCCTGTACGGCCCCGCGTCGCTGCTCACCGCCTTCGAGCGGGCCGCGGGAGCGGCCGGGTTCGCCGTGAGCGTGGGCAGTGTGGGCAGCCTGGACCGCCCGTCGATCAGCGCGATCGTCGAGCGCCACCTCGACCAGCGGGTCGCCGGGATCGCGGTCATCGCGCCCGTCGCGTCGGCTGCGGAGGCGGTGGCGGGCCTGACGGCGGACGTCCCACTGGTCACGGTGGACGGCGACGCCGCGGGACCGGCCGCCAACGTGACGGTCGACCAGGCCGGCGGCGCCCGGCTGGCCACCCGGCACCTGCTCGAGGCCGGGCACCGCACGGTCTGGCACGTCTCCGGGCCCGCCGACTGGTTCGACAGCGCGGGCCGCGTCGCGGGCTGGGAGGCCGCGCTGCGCGAGGCCGGTGCGGAGGTGCCGCCGGTGCTGCCCGCCGACTGGTCCGCCGCCGCCGGGTACCGCGTCGGGCAGACGCTGGCGCGGATCCCCGAGGTCAGCGCGGTCTTCACGGCGAACGACCACCTCGCGCTCGGCGTCCTGCGCGCCCTGCACGAGCGCGGGCTGCGGGTGCCCGACGACGTGAGCGTGGTCGGCTTCGACGACGTCCCCGAGGCGGGCTACTTCATCCCGCCGCTGACCACGATCCGCCCGGACTTCCACGCCGTCGCCGAGCGCGCCCTGGACCTGCTGCTGTCGCAGATCGAGGGCGGCGGGCCGGTGCCGGAGCAGCGCACCCTGGCGCCCGCACTGGTGCGGCGCCGCAGCGTGGCCCCCCCGCGCGCCTGACCACGCTCCCCACCGGTCCCGGCCCCCTGCCGTGACCGCGTTGTGATGGTTCACAATGGGCCGCCGCCGGCGGCGGCACCTGCTTGACGACGACGTTGTTATCGTTAACAATCTGCTCCACCCGCGGGGCGCCGCGGTCGCCGAACCCCGAGGACGAAGGTGTCCCGCATGTCGAACGACCCCGCTCCGCCGACGCCGGGGGACCCGCCCGCCCTGGTCGTCGGCGTGGACTTCGGGACGCTGTCCGGGCGCGCCGTCGTCGTCCGCGTGGCCGACGGCGCCGAGCTCGGCAGCGCCGTCACCGACTACCCGCACGCCGTGGTCGATCGGACCCTGCCCGGCGGCGACCGGCCCCTGCCGCCCGAGTGGGCCCTGCAGGTGCCCGAGGACTACGTCGAGGTGCTGCGGACCGCCGTCCCCGCGGCCCTGCGCGCCGCCGGCGCCGACCCCGCGCACGTGGTCGGCATCGCCACCGACTTCACCGCCTGCACCGTCCTGCCCACCACCGCCGACGGCACGCCGCTGTGCGAGCTCGACGAGTTCTCGGCCGAGCCGCACGCCTTCGTGAAGCTCTGGAAGCACCACGCCGCCCAGGGCCAGGCCGACCGGATCAACGAGCTGGCCCGCAGGCGCGGCGAGCCCTGGCTGCCCCGCTACGGCGGCCTGATCTCCTCGGAGTGGGAGTTCGCCAAGGCCCTGCAGGTGCTCGAGGAGGCACCCGCCGTCTACGCGGCGATGGAGCACTTCGTCGAGGCCGCCGACTGGATCGTCTGGCAGCTCACCGGCACCTACGTGCGCAACACCTGCACCGCGGGCTACAAGGGCATCCGCCAGGACGGCCACTACCCCTCGCCGGAGTTCTGCAAGGAGCTCAACCCGGGCTTCGAGCGGTTCGTGGCCGACAAGCTCGACCACACCCTCGGCGAGCTGGGGGAGCGGGCGGGCGGGCTGTCCGCCCGGGCCGCGGCGTGGACCGGCCTGCCCGAGGGCGTCGCGGTGGCCGTCGGGAACGTCGACGCGCACGTCACCGTGCCCGCCGCGCAGGCCATCGAGCCCGGTCACCTGGTGGCGATCATGGGCACGTCGACCTGCCACGTCGTGAACGGCACGGAGCTGCACCAGGTGCCCGGCATGTGCGGGGTCGTCGACGGCGGCATCACCCGCGGGCTGTGGGGTTACGAGGCCGGCCAGAGCGGCGTCGGCGACATCTTCGGCTGGTTCGTCGAGCACGGCGTGCCGCCGGCGTACCACGAGGCGGCCCGCGAGCGCGGCATCTCGGTGCACGACCTGCTCACCGAGCTGGGCGCCCGGCAGGCGGTGGGCGAGCACGGTCTGCTCGCGCTGGACTGGCACAGCGGCAACCGCTCCGTCCTGGTCGACCACGACCTGTCCGGCCTGGTCGTCGGGCAGACGCTCGCCACCCGCGCCGAGGACACCTACCGGGCGCTGCTGGAGGCCACCGCGTTCGGGACCCGCCGCATCATCGAGGCGTTCCGCTCCTCGGGCGTGCCGATCACCGACCTGGTGGTCGCGGGCGGCCTGCTCCGCAACGCCACCCTGATGCAGATCTACGCCGACGTGACGAACCTGCCGCTGTCGACCATCGGGTCGGAGCAGGGGCCCGCGCTGGGCTCGGCGATCCACGCCGCGGTCGCCGCCGGCGCCCACCCGGACATCCGGGCGGCGGCCGCGGCGATGGGGTCGCTGAACGCGGGCGTCTTCCGGCCGATCCCGGAGAACGTGGCCGCCTACGACGAGCTCTACGCCGAGTACCTCACCCTGCACGACCACTTCGGCCGGGGCGCCAACGAGGTCATGCACCGGCTCAAGGCCCGCCGCCGCGCCGCCGCGACCGCGCGCGGGACCGGGGGGTCGGCCGGCGCCGCCGTGGACGGGGACGACGCGACCGGGAGGGACGTCCGATGACCGTCACCGCCGAGGTGGACGCCACCGTGGCGCAGCTGCGCCGTGCGGTCGCCGACCTGCACCGCGAGCTCACCCGCTACGCGCTGGTGATCTGGACCGCCGGCAACGTCTCGGCCCGCGTGCCCGGCCGCGACCTCATGGTGATCAAGCCGTCGGGCGTCGCGTACGACGACCTCGGCCCCGAGGAGATGGTGGTCACCGATCTCTCCGGCGAGCTGGTCGAGGGCGAGCGGGCGCCGTCGTCGGACACGGCCGCGCACGGCTACGTCTACCGCCACATGCCCGAGGTCGGCGGGGTGGTCCACACCCACTCGACCTACGCCACCGCGTGGGCCGCGCGCCGGGAGCCGATCCCGTGCGTGCTCACGATGGTCGCCGACGAGTTCGGCGGCGCGATCCCGGTCGGGCCGTTCGCGCTGATCGGCGACGACTCCATCGGCCAGGGCATCGTCGCGACGCTCTCCGGGTCCCGCTCGAAGGCCGTGCTGATGCAGAACCACGGGCCCTTCACCGTGGGTGCGAGCGCCAAGGCCGCCGTCAAGGCCGCCGTGCTCTGCGAGGAGGTCGCTCG
>DASVUG010000381.1:0-6678 GCA_036387155.1 Pseudonocardia sp.
AGCCGCAGCGAGCCGCCGATCTGCGCGTCGGTGAGGTCGATCGGGCCGTCGCTGGTGAGGCCGTCGTCGTCGGGCAGGAAGGTGATCGTATCGCCGTCGGGCTCCGGGCCGTTCAGGACGCCGACACCGCCGGGAGGGGCCGGCCGGAGCCGGCCGTCGCGCCGGTCTCGCCACTCGGGGGCGCGTGACGGCCGTCCGCGCCCGGCTGCCCGGCCGCCCCGATCACCGCGGCGAGGTGGAGCGCCTGCCAGTCGCGGCTGCTGCGCACCCGCCCGACCGCCGTGGCCGGCTGCAGGGGCCGCGCCAGCCGCACGTGCACGCCGCGGCGTAGCCGGTGAAGGTTCCGTCCGCGCACCGGGAGACGTCGGTCCAGGCGTCGCTGTAGGCGCCGTTGCGGTAGCGCCCGGCCACGAAACCGGCGTGGCCCGCGGAGGCGGTCCCGCCCGGTGTGGGACCCACGGAGAAGTGCACGGAGCCATGGTGGGCCACCGCGCGGGATCCGCCGCGCCGCAGCGCGAAGATCACCTTCCCGGGTCGGCCCCCGGGGTCGCCGCCGCCGGCTGCGGTGCGACCGGCACCTCGCGGACGAGGCGCCGGCGCAGCGCGGCCAGCTCGAGCGGCCGCAGGCCGCGGTCGAGCAGCCACGGCGCGGCCCCGCCGTGCTCGTCGTCGAGCTGCTCGAGCAGCGCGGTCAGCACGGCGGGCCGGGCGAGGTGCACCGACGGGTCGGCGCTCTCGAGCACGGCGGCGAAACCGGGCGTCGCGCCGAGGACGCGCAGGACGTCCTCGAGGGCGTCGTTGGTCGCGGTGTAGTCGCCGACCACCGCGGCCCGCTCGACGCCGACGGCGTCGAGGACGACGCCCACCGCGACGCCGGTGCGGTCCTTGCCCACCGCGCAGTGCACGAGCGTCGCCCCGCCGGAGCCGGCGACCGTCCGGGCGAGGGTGACCAGGTGGTGGCCCCGCTCGTCCAGGTACTCCCGGTAGGCCTCCTGCATCGCCCCCACCGGGTCCGACGCCGCCCCCTCCGGGAGGGGCGGCCGGTCCTCCCGCGCCAGCGGCAGGTGGATGGTGGCCACCCCCGCCCGCGCCAACGCCGACGGCCCGTCGACCGCCAGCTCGCGCGCCGTCCGCAGGTCCGCGACGACCTCGACGCCGCACACCGACATCAGGACCCGGGCGTCCGCCGCGGACAGCAGGCGCAGGGACCCGCTGCGCAGCAGCGCGAGGTGGCGGGTGCTGCCCCCGCCCCGGCAGGGCAGCCCGCCGACGTCCCTGAGGTTGACCGCGTTCTCCAGCGACAGCCGGGTCCCGTTCACCGTCGACGACACGTCACGACGCTAGGGGCGCCGGGTGAACGCCCGGTGGCCGCCGCCCGTGCCGCCGATGGCGAGATCCGCGACGCCCGGAGCGCCCGCGGGCCGCCCTCACGGCAGGCCGACGGCGGTGGCCATCCGGTCCACGGCCGTCGGCCAGTCGAACTGCTCGGCCCGGGCGCGGGCGGCCCGGCGCAGCGCGTGCGGGTCGACGGCCCCGAGCCGCCCCGCCGCCCGGGCGAACGCCTCGGCGTCGTCGGCGACCGCCGCCCCGCAGCCGGGCGCGACGATCTCGGCGAGCGCGGACGACCGCGACACCACGACGGGCGTCCCGCAGGCCAGGGCCTCGAGCGCGGCGAGGCCGAAGGTCTCGTGCGGCCCGGGGGCGACCGCGACGTCCGCGCTGGCCAGGAGCGCGGCGACGGCCGGGCGGTCGGCGAGGAAGCCGAGGAAGGTGACGGGCAGCCCGCGGGCGCGGCGCTCCAGGGCGCCCCGCAGGGGCCCGTCGCCGGCCACCGCCAGCCGCACGCGCGCGCCCGCCGCGTGCAGCGCCGCCACCGCGTCGATGCTGCGCCAGGGGTGCTTCTCCCGCGACAGCCGACCGCAGTGCACCAGCAGCAGGTCCACCCCCTCGCCCAGCGTGCGCCGCAGGCCGGGGTCGCGGCGGGCGGGCGCGAAGGTGTCGAGGTCCACGCCGAACGGCACCCGGTGCACCGGCGCGCCGATCCGGTCGAACTCGTCCTGGGCGAACGCCGTCGCGCACACGACGGCGTCGAACTCGGCGGCCAGCCGGGCGTTGAGCCGGTCGGCCACCCGGCGCGCCGCGGCCGGCGGGAGCCCGAACTGGCCGAGCAGCCGGTCGACCCGCTCGTGGCTGATGACGGCGCTGGAGACGCCGTGCCGGGCCGCCCACCGGCCGAGCCCGCGCAGGGTCAGCCGGTCGGACACCTCGACGTGGTCCGGGGCCAGGTCGGTGAGCAGGCGCCGCACCCGGTACGGGTCCATCAGCCGGTACCCGCCGGTGCCCGGCATGCGCGGCGCGGCCAGGGTGATCCGCCGGACCCCGCCCGGCAGGTGCGTCGAGCTCCCCCGCGGGCCGGGGACGACCAGGGTGACCGCGTGCCCGCGGGCGACGTACCCGTCACCGAGGTGGTGCAGGACCGTGCGCAGCCCACCGGAGCGGGGGCCGTAGAAGTTCGCGAGCTGGACGATCCGCACGCGTCAGGCCGCCCGCGGCGGGCGGGCGCGCTCGACGACGGCCCGGTAGTGCCCGAGCAGCTCCTCGCACACCGCCGGCCAGCTGCGTCCGAGCACGGCCCGCCGACCCGCCCGGCCGAACGAGCACCGCAGGACCGGGTCGTCGCGCAGGGCGACGACCGCGGCCCGCAGCGCCGCGGAGGACCCGGGCGGCACGAGGTAGCCGGTGCGGCCGTGCCGGACCAGCTCGCGCGGGCCGCCGGCGTCCGGCGCGACCACCGGGACCCCCGAGGCCATCGCCTCCTGCACCGCCTGGCCGAAGGTCTCGAACGGCCCGGTGTGCACGAAGACGTCCAGGGTGGCGTACGCCGCGCCCAGCGCGTCGCCGGTCAGCATGCCGAGGAACGCCGCGCCGGGCAGCAGCCGCTCCAGCCGGGCCCGCGTCGGGCCGTCGCCCACCACGACCAGCCGCACGCCGTCCAGGTCGGCCAGCGCCGCGAGCCGCTCGACGTCCTTCTCCGGCGCCAGCCGCCCGACGTACCCGACGAGCAGCTCGCCGCGCGGCGCGAGCCGGGCGCGGAGGGCGGCGTCGTGGTGGGCGGGCGCGAAGCGGGCGGCGTCCACGCCGCGGCCCCAGCGGTGCACGCGCGGCACCCCGGCCGCCGTCAGGGCCTCGGCGGTCACGCCAGAGGGGGCGAGGGTGCGCCCGGCCTGGCGGTGCAGCCGGCACGTCCACCGCCAGGCCGTGCGCGCCGTCGGGCCCGCCCCGTAGGCGCGGGCGAACCCGGCCACGTCGGTCTGGTACACCGCGACGGTCGGCACCCCGAGCCGCCGGGCCGCCGCGAGCCCGCTCGCCCCGAGCACGAACGGCGACGCCAGGTGCACGACGTCCGGGGCGAACGCGACCGCCGCCTCCTGCAGCCGCCGGGTCGGCAGGCCCACCGGGAGCACGGGCCCCCGGGGGATCGACAACGCCGGCACCCGGACGACCGGGGTGCCCTCGTGCTCGTCGGGCCCGCCCTCGGGCGCCACCACCAGCGCCGGGCAACCCCGGTGCCGCAGGTGTTCGACGACCCGCAGGACCGACCCGGTCACCCCGTTGACGGACGGCAGGAAGGACTCCGTGACGATCATGACCCGCACGCCGTCCCACGGTGCCGCCACCGGGCTCAGCGCGGTCGACGTCCGGGCGTCGAACGGACGAAATCGGCGGCAACTTCGCGGGTGGCGGCTACCGGGCGTCCCGGTCGGCCGGCGGGCGCAGGCTCGCCCCGCGGGCGAGCAACCACCGCAGGTCCGTCGGGCTGGCCTTGTCGAACTCGCCGGGCAGCAGGTACACCCGCGAGCGCCCGTCGGTGACCCGCACCATGTCGCCGCGCTGCCCGGCCGGCGCCTCGGCGCCCAGCGGGTTCTGCAGGAGCCGGACCACCGTCAGGGGGCCCGTCACCGGGTCGTCACGCACGGTCTCGGCCATGGCCCACCTACCTCGATCAGGGAGAACATCGACGGCACACGTTTGCACAGGGGCGGGTGGGACACCATTCGCGGCTCGGCGGACCCGCCCCTCCGGTGAGGGCGCCGGGACCGGGCGGGCGCGCCGGACGGGGCCCGCCGCCGTGCACCCGGATGTCATCGAGCGGCCACCCGGCGAGGGTGCCCCGCTCACCGGACCCGCCCTAGCCTGCCGACATGACGAGCTCGGGGCGCCGGTCGGCGCGGCTGGTCCCGGTCCGCACGCTCCTGGACCGGCGCCGGCGCTGCTGCGGCGTCCGGTGGCCCACGCTGCACCGGCAGGGCTGCCGGCGGCACCCCTGGGCGGCCCGGCTGCCGTGAACGGACCGCGTTCCGGTGACGCGGAGCCGCTGACGGGTGCCCGATTTGGGTAATCCGGGCGGGTGAGCAGCGACGTGGACGAGTCCGGGCGGCCGGTGCCGAGCGAGGAGCTCGTCGAGGGCCACCCGCACCTGCAGGACCTCACCGTCGAGGACGACGCCGACGGCGACCCGATCCTCCTGCAGCCCGACGGGACGCCGGTCGACACCTGGCGGGAGGACTACCCGTACGACGAGCGCATGTCGCGCGAGGAGTACGAGCGGGAGAAGCGGCTGCTGCAGATCGAGCTGCTCAAGCTCCAGTACTGGGTCCGGGAGACCGGCCAGCGGATCGTGGTCTTGTTCGAGGGCCGCGACGCCGCCGGCAAGGGCGGCACGATCAAGCGGTTCACCGAGCACCTGAACCCGCGCGGCACCCGGGTCGTCGCGCTGGAGAAGCCGAGCGAGCGCGAGTCCACCCAGTGGTACTTCCAGCGCTACATCGCGCACCTGCCCGCGGCCGGGGAGATCGTCCTGTTCGACCGCAGCTGGTACAACCGCGCCGGCGTCGAGCGCGTGATGGGCTTCGCCGAGCCGCGCGACTACATGGAGTTCCTGCGCGAGGCCCCGGACCTGGAGCGCATGTGGGTGCGCAGCGGCCTGCACCTGGTCAAGCTGTGGTTCTCGGTGTCGCGCGCCGAGCAGCGCACCCGCTTCGTCATCCGCCAGGTCGACCCGGTCCGGCAGTGGAAGCTCAGCCCGATGGACCTCGCCTCGCTGGACAAGTGGGACGAGTACACCGAGGCCAAGGAGGCCATGTTCTTCTACACCGACACGGCGGACTCGCCCTGGACGGTGATCAAGAGCAACGACAAGAAGCGGGCGCGGCTGGAGGCCATGCGGTTCGTGCTCAGCCGTTTCGACTACCCGGACAAGGACGCGGCGGTCGTCGGCGAGCCGGACCCGCAGATCGTGGGCTCCGCGGCGTCCATCCTGGAGCTGGACAAGAAGCCCGGCCTGCGCCCGGACGCGCGCTGACCGGGAGCGCGGCCGGGCGCCCTCCACCGCGACGGCGGGCGCGGTGGGTCGGTCAGGGGGCGAGGCCGGCCAGGCGGTCGATCTGGTCGGGGTCGGTGGCCCAGCAGTAGCAGACCACCTCGTCGGCGCCGAGGTCGGCGAAGGCGCGGACACCGGCGACGACGTCTGCGGGGCGGGTGAGCAGGCCCGCGGTCATGCGGTCGGCGTCCCCGGTGAAGGCGTAGTAGGCGGCCATCGACGACCGCGCGGCGTCGACGACCCGCCGGGGGCCCAGTGCCACGTTGAGCTGCCCCACGAATCGTGGCTGCCCTTCGCGACCCGCCTCGTCCCAGTACCGCCGGACCGTGGCGAACAGCCCGCCCGCCCACGAGGGCGCGGCGGCGCAGAGCAACCCGTCGCCGGAGCGGGCGACCCGGGCGAGGGCGGGCTCGCGGAAGGCGCCGAACAGCACCTCGGGCCCTCCTCGACGGGCCGGTGCCGGACCGATCGCCGGATCGCCGGCCCACTGCCCGCGCAGCTGGGCCATCTGCGCGTCGAGCCGGGCGCCGAGCCCCGTACCGGGAACGCCGGCGGCGGCGAAGTCGTCGGGCCTGCCACCGAGACCGAGGCCGAGGGTGAAGCGTCCGGCGGAGAGCCGGTCGAGGGTGGCGGCCTGGGCGCCGAGCAGGGCGGTGGAGCGCAGGGGGGCGAGCAGGACCTCGGTCTGCAGGCGGACGCGGGTGGTCGCGCCGGCGAGGACGGCGAGGGTGACCAGGGGTTCGGGGTTGTGCCAGACCAGCCGGTCCAGCAGGCCGAGGGTGCGGAACGGGCCGGCGTCGGCGCGCCGCGCCCATTCGAGCAGGACGTCGGGGTCGTCGACGGGGAGACCGAGACCGATGTGCATCGTGGGACTTCCTCCGGGCAGGCGTCGGTGACGTGCCGCCCGTTCCGATCACCTGCACGGCAGGTTCGGGTGGTGCCGTTCTGCGGCGTCCTTCTGCACGGACCACGACCGGAGTGCGGACGAGCCTACGCGCGGCCACCGGTCCGGTGCCTCCCCGGGCATCAGCGCGGTGCTGGTCCGGGACCCGGCCTGACGGTGAGGACGTGGGCGAGCTCTCAGCCGGCTTGTCGGGCGAGCCAACCTCGGACCAACGACATCAGGGCGACCGGGGCGTCGTACTGGATCAGGTGGCCTGCGCCGGGCACCTCGACGAAGTCCGCACCCGGGATCAGCTCCGCCAACCGCCGGCCGGTCCGCGGCGGGATCCACCGGTCCTCCGCGCCCCACACCACGCGGACGGGCACCGCCAGGTGCTCCAGCCGCGGCTCGATCC
>DASVUG010000382.1:0-6454 GCA_036387155.1 Pseudonocardia sp.
GAGGCGATCGCGAACGCGCAGGCCCGCACCGTCGAGGCCACCGGCCCGATCAACGCGGCCCCGGCGGCCGCGCCGGCCCCGCGGACCTACACCGTCGAGCGCGGCGACACGCTCTCCGCGATCGCCAAGCGCTTCTACGGCGACGCCGGCGAGTACCGCCGGATCGCCGCGGCCAACAACAGCCCGAACCCCGACCTCATCCACCCGGGCCAGCAGCTCGTCATCCCGGACTGACCGGGCCGGGGTTGATCCCCGGGCGCTCCAGGACGCCAGCAGGGTGGCCTTGCTGCCACAGGACGACAGCGAAGCCACCATGCTGGCAACCCCGGACCCGCGCCCGCCGCGCACCCGAGTGCCAGCAGTGCCACATCGCTGGCACCCGGTGCCAGCAGTGCCACACCGCTGGCACCCCGCACCCCCGCGGCAGGACGGCCGCGGGGGCGCGGACCTCAGCCCGCCAGCACGACCTTCCCCAGCTCCACCGGCGACGCCAGCAGCGGGTTGGCCGGCAGCACGCGCACGGTGTAGCCGTTCACGCCCGCGTGCGGGAGCTGGACCACGGCCTCGAAGCGCTCCGACCCCGCGGCCAGCCCGCCGTTGCCGGTCCCGCCGGGGGCGTCGCCCTCGACCGGGCCCACGTGCTTCATGGGCACCGTGACGGTGTCGCTCAGCTCCTCGTTCTCGTCCACCCGCCCGACGACGGCCTCCACCGCGGCGTCGGCCGGGTCCAGCCCGGCCAGCGCCACCACGGCGCGCACCGTCATCGGGGCGCCGACGACGGGTGTGTCCGGCAGCCCGGACGCGTCCACCCCCGTCACCGCCACCGACGGCCACGCCGCGTTCAGCCGCGCGCGGAACGCCGCCAGCTCCTTCGCCGGCGCGTACCCGTCGGTCGCGATCCGCGCCGCCGCCCGCGCCGCCGGGACGTACCAGTCCTCGACGTACTCGCGCACCATCCGCGTCGCCTGCACCTTGGGCCGCAGCGTGGTCAGCGTGTGCCGCACCAGCTCGACCCAGCGCGGCGGCACGCCGTCGGTGCGGTCGTAGAACGCCGGTGCCACCTGGGTGGCCAGCAGCTCGTAGAGCGCGTTCGCCTCGAGGTCGTCGCGGCGGTGCGGGTCGTCGATGCCGTCGGCGGTCGGGATGGCCCAGCCGTTGCGGCCGTCGTAGAGCTCGTCCCACCACCCGTCGCGGATCGACAGGTTCAGCCCGCCGTTGAGCGCGGACTTCATCCCCGACGTCCCGCAGGCCTCCAGCGGGCGCAGCGGGTTGTTCAGCCAGACGTCACAGCCCCAGTACAGGTAGCGGGCCATCGACATGTCGTAGTCGGGGAGGAACACGATCCGGTGGCGGACGGCCGGGTCGTCGGCGAAGCGGACGATCTGCTGGATCAGCGCCTTGCCGCCGTCGTCGGCGGGGTGGCTCTTGCCGGCGACGACGAGCTGCACGGGGCGGTCCGGGTCGAGCAGCATGTCGCGCAGCCGGTCCGGGTCGCGCAGCATCAGCGTGAGCCGCTTGTAGGTGGGCACGCGGCGGGCGAAGCCGACGGTGAGCACGTGCGGGTCGAAGACGTGGCCGGTCCAGCCCAGCTCCGGCACCGACGCGCCGCGCTGCAGCCACGCCTCGCGCACGCGCCGGCGGACCTCCTCGACCAGCCGCCCGCGCAGCATCGTGCGCAGCTCCCACAGCGCGGCGTCCGACGGCTCGGGCCCGTTGTACGGCTCGCCGGCCGGCTGCGGCGGGCCGAGCAGCTCGGTCACCTCGCGGGCCTGCCAGGTGTGGCCGTGCACGCCGTTCGTCACCGAGCCGATCGGCACCTCGGCGGCGTCGAAGCCGGTCCACAGCGTGCCGAACATCCCGCGCGACACCGCGCCGTGCAGCTTCGAGACACCGTTGGCGCGCTGGGCCAGCCGCAGCCCCATGTGCGCCATGTTGAACATGCCCGGGTTCTCCTCGGCGCCGAGCGCGAGCACCCGCTCGGTCGCGACGCCCGGCAGGAGCGCGCCGTCGCGACCGGCGTCGGTGAAGTAGTGGCGCACCATGTCCAGCGGGAACCGGTCGATGCCGGCGGGCACCGGGGTGTGGGTGGTGAACACCGTGCCGGCGCGGACGGTGTTGAGCGCCTCGTCGAACGAGAGCCCCGCGGCGTCCTGCAGCTCGCGGATCCGCTCCAGGCCGAGGTAGCCCGCGTGTCCCTCGTTGGTGTGGAAGACCTCGGGCGCGGGGTGCCCGGTGGCGCGGCAGAACGCGCGCACCGCCCGCACGCCGCCGACGCCGACCAGGATCTCCTGGCGGATGCGGTGGTCCTGGTCGCCGCCGTAGAGCCGGTCGGTCACGCCGCGCAGGTCGGCGTCGTTCTCCTCGATGTCGGAGTCGAGCAGCAGCAGCGGCACCCGGCCGACCGCGGCCCGCCACACGCGCGCGCTCAGCACCCGCCCGTCGGGGACGTTCACCCGGACGAGCACGGGCTCACCCGCTCCGTCCACGCCGCCGTCGGTGAGCAGGTGCAGCGGCAGGCCCTGCGGGTCGAGCTGCGGGTAGGTCTCGAGCTGCCAGCCGTCGAGCGACAGCGACTGGCGGAAGTAGCCCGACCGGTACAGCAGGCCGACGGCGATCAGCGGCACGCCGAGGTCCGACGCCGCCTTGAGGTGGTCGCCCGCCAGCACCCCGAGGCCGCCGGAGTAGTTGGGCAGCACCTCGGAGACGCCGAACTCCATCGAGAAGTACCCGACGGCCGCGGGCAGCGTCGGGTCGTCCTCGCGCTGGTTCTGGTACCAGCGCGGTTCGGCCAGGTAGGCCGCCAGGTCGTCGGCGAGCTCGCGGACGGTCACGACGGTCTCGGCGTCCGCGGCCAGCTCGGCGAACCGTGCCGAGGAGATCTCGCCCAGCACCCGCACCGGGTCGTGCCCGCTGCGCTCCCACGCGTCGTGGTCGAGCGCGGCGAACAGGTCCTGGGTCTGCGGGTGCCAGCTCCAGCGCAGGTTCATCGCGAGGGTCTGCAGCGGCTGGAGGGGCGCGGGCAGCTGGGCGCGGACGGTGAAGCGACGCAGGGCTCTCACGGGCCGCAGCGTACGGGTAGCGGTCAAGTGATCGATCCAGTGATGAGCACGCTCCGTGGTCGCCGCACCCGTCCGGGGACCCCCGGAAGCCCCCCACGTGAAGATCAGGTAATCGTGGCCCGGCCAGCGGGAACCCGTACTGCGTCACCCCCGGGCCGGTCGGTACGGTGCCGGCGACACACAGCGAGGAACGCGGGGGTGCGCCGATGACCGGTCGGCTGGGTATTGACGACGTCACACCGACCGTCGGCGACGGGCACCATCCCGCGAAGGCCGTCGTCGGCGAGGTGATCCCGATCGGCGCCGCGGTCTGGCGCGAGGGGCACGACGCCGTCGCGGCGAACGTCGTCTGGCGCAAGGTCGGCAACGACGGGCCGGGCCAGCACGTGCGGATGGCGCCCACCCGCGACGACGTGGACCGGTTCACCGCCACGGTCGTCGCGGACGAGCCGGGCCTGTGGACCTTCCGGGTCGACGCCTGGAGCGACCCGTGGGCCACCTGGCGCCACGCCGTCACCGTCAAGCTCGACGCCGGGCAGGGCCCGGACGAGATGGGCAACGACCTGGAGGTCGGGGCCCGGCTGCTGCAGCGCGTCGGGCGCCGCCCGGCCGAGCGCGCGCACCGCGACCTGCTGTTCGGCGCCGCGAACGCCCTGCGCGACACCTCGCTGCCCCTGCACGCCCGCGTCGCGCCGGCCCTCTTCCCGGCCGTGCAGAAGATCATGACCGAGCGCCCGGTCCGCGAGCTGATCACGCGCGGCCAGCCGCGCCAGGTCTACGTCGACCGCACCCGCGCGCTGTTCGGCTCGTGGTCCGAGTTCTTCCCCCGCTCCACCGGCGGGCGCGACGAGCAGGGCCGGCCCGTGCACGGCACGTTCGCCACCGCCACCAAGGAGCTCGACCGCGTCGCCGCGATGGGTTTCGACGTGGTCTACCTCCCCCCGATCCACCCCATCGGCCGCGCGCACCGCAAGGGCCCGAACAGCGCGGAGCTGCCCGGCGGCAACCCGGTCGCCGAGCCCGGCGACGTCGGCTCGCCCTGGGCGATCGGCTCGTCGGACGGCGGCCACGACGCGATCCACCCCGAGCTGGGCGACTTCGCCGACTTCGACGCCTTCGTCGCCCGCACGCGCGACCTGGGCATGGAGGTCGCGCTGGACTTCGCGCTGCAGGCCGCCCCGGACCACCCGTGGGTCGCGGCGCACCCCGAGTGGTTCACCGTGCGCCCCGACGGGTCGATCGCCTACGCGGAGAACCCGCCGAAGCGCTACCAGGACATCTACCCGATCAACTTCGACAACGACCCCGAGGGCATCTACGCCGAGTGCCTGCGCGTCGTCCTGCTGTGGGTCGAGCACGGCGTGCGGATCTTCCGGGTGGACAACCCGCACACCAAGCCGCCGAACTTCTGGGAGTGGCTGATCTGGCAGGTCAAGGCCCAGCACCCGGACGTGCTGTTCCTCGCCGAGGCGTTCACCCGCCCGGCGCGGCTGTTCGGGCTGGCCCGTCTGGGCTTCACGCAGAGCTACACGTACTTCACCTGGCGGACGGCCAAGCAGGAGCTGGCGGAGTTCGCGCTCCTGCACGCCGAGCGCGCCGACGAGTGCCGGCCGAACCTGTTCGTCAACACCCCGGACATCCTCCACGAGTCGCTGCAGACCGGCGGCCCGGCGATGTTCGCCATCCGCGCCACGCTGGCGGCGACCATGTCGCCGACGTGGGGGGTCTACTCGGGCTTCGAGCTCTACGAGCACGAGCCCGCCCGGCCGGGCAGCGAGGAGTACGCGAACTCCGAGAAGTACGCGCTGCGCCCGCGCGACTTCGCCGCCGCACTCAACGAGGGCCGCTCGCTGGAGCCCTACCTGACCCGGCTCAACGAGATCCGGCGCGCGCACCCCGCCCTGCAGCAGCTGCGCGACCTGCACTTCCACCACACCGACTCCGACCACGTCCTCGCCTGGTCGAAGACCGACGTCCGCAGCGGCGACACCGTGCTGGTGGTGTGCACGCTCGACCCGCGCGAGGCGCGGTCGGCCAACGTCGCGCTGGACATGCCCGCGCTGGGCGCGGACTGGAACGACACGCTGGTCGTGCACGACGAGATCAGCGGCGGGACGTTCCACTGGGGCCAGTTCGCCTTCGTCGCGCTGGAGCCCTGGCGCGCCGTCGCGCACGTCCTGAAGGTGACGCGCCCCACGACCTGACCCGGGGAGCACACCCCATCACCTAGAACGGCAGCGGGGCCACCGTCGTCCCCGGGATCTCGTGCGCCCGCTGCTCGTCCCGCTCCGCCCGCAGCGCGCACGACCGTCCCCCGCCCACCGCACCGCCGAGCCGACCGAGGCCGCCATGACACGCCCCCTTCCCGAGCAGGTCGACCCGTCCGTCCAGGCCGACGGCAGCATCGCCGAGTCCACGTCGGACGACTTCGGACACGCCCGCTCCCTCGGGGTGGACCACGACTGGTTCAAGCGCGCGGTCTTCTACGAGGTGCTGGTGCGCGCCTTCGCCGACTCCAACCGCGACGGCACCGGGGACCTGCGCGGGCTCACCGAGAAGCTGGACTACCTGCAGTGGCTCGGGGTCGACTGCCTGTGGCTGCCCCCGTTCTACGACTCGCCGCTGCGCGACGGCGGCTACGACATCCGCGACTTCCGCGCGGTGCTGCCCGAGTTCGGCACCGTCGACGACTTCGTGGTGCTGCTCGACGAGGCGCACAAGCGCGGCATCCGGGTCATCACCGACCTGGTGATGAACCACACCAGCGACCAGCACCTGTGGTTCGAGGAGTCGCGGCGCAACCCCGACGGTCCGTACGGCGACTTCTACGTCTGGAGCGACGACAACACGCGCTACGCCGACGCGCGGATCATCTTCGTCGACACCGAGCAGTCGAACTGGACCTACGACCCGGTGCGCGGCCAGTTCTTCTGGCACCGCTTCTTCTCCCACCAGCCCGACCTCAACTACGACAACCCGGCCGTCCAGGACGCGATGATCGACGCCCTGCGCTTCTGGCTGGACATCGGCATCGACGGCTTCCGGCTCGACGCCGTGCCCTACCTGTTCGAGCGCGACGGCACGAACTGCGAGAACCTGCCCGAGACCCACGCCTTCCTCAAGCGCTGCCGCAAGGTGATGGAGGACGAGTACCCGGGCCGGGTGCTGCTCGCCGAGGCCAACCAGTGGCCGGCGGACGTCGTCGAGTACTACGGCGACCCCGAGGTCGGCGGCGACGAGTGCCAGATGGCGTTCCACTTCCCGCTGATGCCGCGGATCTTCATGGCGGTGCGCCGGGAGAACCGCTTCCCGATCTCGGAGATCCTGGCCCAGACCCCGCCGATCCCGTCGGGCTGCCAGTGGGGCATCTTCCTGCGCAACCACGACGAGCTGAC
>DASVUG010000383.1:0-2468 GCA_036387155.1 Pseudonocardia sp.
CGCCGCCGGGTTCGGTCTGGGGACCGCGTTCGGGCTGGGGTTCCTGCTGCCGCTGCTGCGCTGGACCGGCACCTACGTCGGCCCCGTGCCGTGGCTGGCGCTCTCGGGGGCCGAGGCGCTGTTCGTCGGGGCCGCCGGCGCCGGGATCGCGGTCACCTCCCGGCTGCGCGGGGCGCCGCTGTGGGCGGCCGCGGTCTGGGTCGGGGTGGAGGCGGTGCGGGCGCGGGTGCCCTTCGGCGGGTTCCCGTGGGGGCGCGTCGCGTTCGGCCAACCCGACGGCCCGCTGCTGCCGGTGGCCGCCGTGGGCGGGGCGCCGCTGCTGTCGTTCGCGGCGGTGCTGGCCGGGCTCGCGCTGGGCGAGGCCGCGCGCCGGCTGGTCCGGGGCCAGGTGCGCGGGGCCGCGGTCGCCGCGGCGGTCGCCGCGGCCGCGCTGCTCGCCGGGCCGCTGGCGGCGCTGGTCCCGCCCACCGGTGGCGCGCCGGTCCGCACGGTGACGATCGCGGCCGTGCAGGGCAACGTGCCCCGCCTCGGCCTGGACTTCAACGCGCAGCGCCGCGCCGTGCTCGACAACCACGTCCGCGTCACCGAGCAGCTCGCCGCCGACGCCGCCGCCGGCCGCCGGCCGCGCCCGGACCTGGTGCTGTGGCCGGAGAACGCCAGCGACATCGACCCGCTGCGCAACCCGGACGCCGCCGCCGCGATCGACCGCGCCGCCCGGGCCGTCGGGGTGCCGATCGTGCTGGGCACCGTGCTGGGCGGGCCGCCCGCCGCCGACGGCACGCCCACGGCGACGAACTCGGCGCTGGTGTGGCAGCCCGGGGTCGGGGTCGTCGACCGCACCGACAAGCGCCGGGTGCAGCCCTTCGGGGAGTACCTGCCGTGGCGGGGCTTCTTCCGGCTGTTCTCCGCCTACGCCGACCGCGCCGGCAACTTCGTGCCCGGCGGCGGCGTGGGCGCCGTCGACGCCGCCGGGGTGCGGCTGGGCGTGGCGATCTGCTGGGAGATCGCCTTCGACGACCTGGTCGCGGACAGCGTGGACGCGGGCGCGCAGGTGCTCGCCGTGCCCAGCAACAACGCCACCTTCGGCTTGACGGACATGACCTTCCAGCAGCTGGCCATGTCGCGGGTGCGCGCCGTCGAGCACGACCGCTCCGTGCTGGTGGTGACCACCAGCGGGGTCAGCGCCACGATCGCCCCCGACGGCGCGGTCACCGCCGCGACCAGCCGGTTCACCCCGGATGTGCTGGTCGCCGCAACCCCGCTGCGGACCACCAGTACGCTCGCAGCTCGATTGCGGGCCCTGCCCGAGTGGGTGCTGCTCGCGACGGGGCTCGCCGGGGTCGGGGCGGCGGTGTGCCCGCGGCGTCGGGGACGGGCAGGAGAGGACGAGCATGGCTGAGGCCGGGGGGTCTGCGGGGGAGCACGGGGCGCCGGGGGGGACGCTCGTGGTGATCCCGACCTACAACGAGCGCGACAACCTGGAGCCGTTGCTGACCCGGCTGCACGCGGCCGAGCCCGACGTCGACGTGCTGGTGGTCGACGACGGCAGCCCCGACGGCACGGGCGAGCTGGCCGACAAGCTCGCCGCGGACGACCCGCGGATCCGCGTGCTGCACCGGCCCGGCAAGGCCGGTCTCGGCGCCGCCTACCTCGCCGGGTTCGCCACGGCCCTGGAGGGCGGCTACGCCGTCGTCGCCGAGATGGACGCCGACGGTTCCCACGCGCCCGAGGACCTGCCGGCGATGCTGGCGGCCCTGCGGGGCGGACCGGGGGGAGAGGGCGCCGACGTCGTGCTCGGCTCCCGCTACGTCCGCGGCGGCCAGGTGCTGAACTGGCCCGCCTACCGCAACTGGATCTCCCGCGGTGGGAACCTGTACTCGCGTCTGGCGCTGGGCGTGTCGATCCGCGACATCACCGGCGGGTACCGGGTCTTCCGGCGCGAGGTGCTGGAGGCGCTGCCGCTGCAGACGGTGGAGTCGCAGGGCTACTGCTTCCAGGTCGACCTCGCGTGGCGGGCCCTGCAGGCCGGGTTCCGCGTCGTCGAGGTGCCCATCACGTTCATCGAGCGCGAGCGCGGCTCGTCCAAGATGAGCCACGCCATCGTCGTCGAGGCGTTCTGGAAGGTCACCCAGTGGGGCGTGGCGCGCCGCCGGGAGCGGCTGCGCCGCCGGCCCTCGGCGCGCGTCGGCTCGGGGTCCTGACCCCAGGGCCCCCCGGGCGGCTCGCCGCACCGCGCCCCGGACACGGCGGAGGGGCCGGACCCCGTTGGGGCCCGCCCCCTCCGCTGCACCTCAGGCGCTCTCGGCGCGCCGCTCCGCGAGCAGCTCGAGCCGCTCGGTGAGCAGCACCTCCAGCTCGGCGACCGAGCGGCGCTCCAGGAGCATGTCCCAGTGCGTGCGCGGCGGCTTCACCTTCTTCTGCTCGGGCGGCGACCCGTCGACCAGCCGGGAGATGCTGCCGTGCAGGCG
>DASVUG010000384.1:0-7948 GCA_036387155.1 Pseudonocardia sp.
GGGATGCGCACCGACCCGTCCGCCCGCTGCCCCTGCTCCAGGATCGCGACCAGCGTCCGCCCGATCGGCATCGCCGAGCTGTTCAGCGTCGCCGCGAAACCGCGGCTGCCGTCGGCCGCGCGCGTCCGGATGCCCGCGCGCCGTGCCTGGAACGTCCCGAAGTCCGACGCCGAGGCGATCTCCCGGTAGCGCTCCTGCCCGGGCAGCCACACCTCGAGGTCGAGGGTGACCTGCGCCGAGAACCCGAGGTCGCCGGCCGCCAGCGTCATGACCCGGTAGGCCAGCCCGAGCCCCTGCAGCACCGCCTCGGCGTGGGTGACCAGCAGCTCCAGCTCCTGGCGCGACGTCGCAGCCTCGACGATGCGCACCAGCTCGACCTTGCTGAACTCGTGCATCCGGATCAGCCCGCGGGTGTCGCGCCCGTAGGAGCCCGCCTCCGACCGGAAGCACGGGGTGTGCGCGGTGTAGGCCAGCGGGAGGTCGGCGACGGCCAGGGTCTCGCGGGCGTGCAGGTTCGTCAGCGGCACCTCGGCGGTCGGGATGAGGAACAGCTCCCGGTCCGCGACGCCGGTCTTGAACAGGTCCTGCTCGAACTTCGGCAGCTGGCCCGTGCCGGTCATCGTCTCGCGGTTGACCAGCGTCGGCACCGCGAACTCGGTGTAGCCGCGCTCCTCGGCGAGGTCCAGGAAGTACCGGGCGAGCGCCCGCTCCAGCTTCGCGCCCCGGCCGCGCAGCACCGCGAACCGCGGGCCGGCGAGCTTCGTCGCGCGCGGCAGGTCGAGGATGCCGAGCCGCTCGCCCAGGTCGACGTGGTCGAGCGGGGTGAAGTCGAACGACGGCGGCTCGCCCCAGCTGCGGACGAGCGCGGCGTCGTCCTCGCTCGCGCCGTCCGGGATGTCGTCGGCCGGCAGGTTCGGGATGCCCAGCAGCAGGTCGTGCAGCTGCGCGTCCAGCTCGCGCGCCTCCACCTCCGCCTCGCTGACGACGACCTTGAGCTCGCGCGCGTGCTCGACCAGCGCCGGCCGGTCGTCGGGCGACGCCGTCCGGACGGCCGTGGCCGTGCGCCGGGACTCCGCGCGTGCCTCGTCCCCGCGGTGGATGGCGGCGTTGCGGGCGCTCAGCAGCTTCTCCAGCGACGTGACGTCCAGGGCGAAGCCGCGCCGGGCGAGCCGCCGCACGGCGTCGGTGGCGGGATCGAGCAGAACGCGCGGGTCGTGCACCCGCTTAGGTTATCCCCGCCAGTGGCGGACATTTCATCCGCCACCGACTGACGCAAAGGTGGTGCGAAACCGCTCGGCGCGACAGGATGTGTTCCGCGCCACAACGCCCCCGGAGGAGCCGCCCATGCCCCCGTTGCCCGCCTACGCCTCCGGCACCTCCGACGTCCCGCTGCTGGGTGACACGGTCGGCGGCGCGCTGGACCGCACGGCCGCCCGGTACCCCGACCGCGACGCGCTCGTGGAGGTCGCCACCGGGCGGGTGTGGACCTACGCCGAGCTCGTCGCCGACGTCGACGCCACCGCGCTCGGCCTGCTCGACGCCGGCGTCCGGACCGGCGACCGGGTCGGGATCTGGGCGCCGAACGTCGCGGAGTGGGTCCTCGTGCAGTACGCGACGGCCAGGCTCGGCGCGATCCTGGTCAACATCAACCCGGCGTACCGGACGCACGAGCTGGAGTACGTGCTGAACCAGTCCGGCGTGTCCGTGCTGGTCGCCGCCCCGCGCTTCCGCGGCGCGGACTACGCCGCGATGGTCGAGGAGGTCCGGCCGCGCTGCGCGGCGCTGCGGGCCGTCGTGCTCATCTGGTCGCCGGAGTGGGAGGCGCTGGGCGCGGCGGGCCGGGCCGGCGACCGCGCCGAGCTGGCCCGCGTCGGCGCCACCCTGAGCCCCGACGACCCGATCAACATCCAGTACACGTCGGGCACCACCGGCTTCCCCAAGGGCGCGACGCTGAGCCACCACAACATCGTCAACAACGGCTACTTCGTCGGGAGCCTCTGCGGCTACACCGACGCCGACCGCGTCTGCGTGCCCGTGCCCTTCTACCACTGCTTCGGCATGGTGATGGGCAACCTCGGCGCCGCCACGCACGGCGCCACCGTCGTGATCCCGGCGCCGGCCTTCGACCCCGCCGCCACGCTCGCGGCCGTCGCGCAGGAGCGGTGCACGTCGCTCTACGGCGTACCGACGATGTTCATCGCCGAGCTGGCCGCGCCCGACTTCGGCTCCTACGACCTCTCGTCGCTGCGCACGGGGATCATGGCCGGCTCGCCGTGCCCGGTCGAGGTGATGAAGCAGGTCGTGGACCGGATGGGCATGACCGAGGTGACGATCTGCTACGGCATGACCGAGACCTCGCCCGTCTCCACCCAGACCCGCGCCGACGACTCGCTCGACCGCCGCGTCTCGACCGTCGGCCGCGTGCACCCGCACGTCGAGGTCAAGGTGATCGACCCGGGCACGGGGGTGACCCTGCCCCGCGGGGAGCCCGGCGAGCTGTGCACCCGCGGCTACTCGGTGATGCTCGGCTACTGGGAGGAGCCGGCGAAGACCGCCGAGGCGATCGACCGGGCCCGCTGGATGCACACCGGCGACCTCGCCGTCATGGACGACGAGGGCTACCTCAACATCACCGGCCGCATCAAGGACCTCGTGGTCCGCGGCGGGGAGAACATCTCGCCGCGGGAGGTCGAGGAGTTCCTCTACACCCACCCCGACGTCCGCGACGTGCAGGTCGTCGGCGTCCCCGACCTGCGCTACGGCGAGGAGCTGTGCGCCTGGGTGGTCCTGCGCGACGGCGCCGAGCCGCTGACCGCCGAGGCCGTGCGCGCGTTCGCCGCCGGCCGGCTCGCGTCGTTCAAGATCCCGCGGTACGTGCTGGTCGTCGACGCCTTCCCGATGACGGTGACGGGCAAGGTGCGCAAGGTCGAGATGCGCGAGCGGTCGGTGGAGCTGCTGGACCTGGGCGAGGCGGCGGCGGTGCGGACGGCCTGAACCCGGCCCGCCCGTCGGGTCGTGGCTGCACGAAGGGCCCGCGGGGCAGTAGGCTCGACGACGCGCGTCCTGGGTGCACGCACTCGGGGCGCGTTCGTCGTGTGGGGAGTCCGCGGCGGGCGAGGGTGGTCGATCGAGGAACGGGTGCGCATGCCAACCGGCAGGGTCAAGTGGTACGACGCCGAGAAGGGCTTCGGGTTCCTCGCGCAGGACGGCGGCGAGGACGTCTACGTGCGCAAGGCCGCGCTGCCGGCCGGGGTGGCGGGGCTCAAGCCGGGGCAGCGGGTCGAGTTCGGCATGGCCGAGGGGCGGCGCGGGCCGCAGGCGCTGTCGGTGCGGATCGTGGACGCGCCCCCGTCGGTGGTCGAGGCCACCCGCCGGCCGGCCGAGGAGCTGCACGGGCTGATCGAGGACATGATCCGCCTGCTGGAGACGAAGGTGCAGCCGGACCTGCGCCGCGGCCGGTACCCCGAGCGGCGCACGTGCAAGCTGGCCGCGGAGGTCGTGCGGGCCGTGGCCCGCGACCTGGACGGCTGAGCAGGGCGCTGCGCCGCGGACGCGAGTCCCCGGGCCGTGGGTCGCGTCCGGCCGGCGGTCAGCCCGCGTCGAGCACCCAGCTGCCGCGCACCGGGAACTCGACCTCGCCGCTCTGCTCGTCGATGCGCGGCGCCGGCCCGAACTGCTGCACCTCGGCGGTGATCAGCCGGTCGGTGGGCGCGAAGAGGTTCAGGGTGTAGTCGCGCTCCTTCTTCGTGAGCACGGGGCTGCGGGCCTGGTCCTCCTTGCCCGCGGCGTCGCGGTAGCGGAACACGACCGTCCACGGGGCCTGCGCCACCTCGTCGGGCACGGCGACCCGCAGCGGCGTGCCCACCGGTACCGCGAGCCGGACGGGCGCGGCCGGGTCGTCGGCGCAGTCGGTGAGCTTGACGTCGCAGTAGCGGGCGGGCCGCGCCGTCACCGTCGCGCCGGACGCGGTGAAGGTGACCTCGGGCGGGCTGCCGCTGCACCCCGCCGCACCGCCGACCGCGAACACCAGGGCGGCGGCGAGGAGCAGGCGGCGTGCCACGCCCCAACCCTACGGGCCGTCGATGGTCGCGACCGGCCGTACCGGGCTGCGCCACTCGCCGGGCCGGATGCGGAACTCGCCGGGCGGGACGCGGAACTCGCCGGGCCGGCTGCGCAACTCGCCGGGCCGGATGCGGAACTCGCCCGGCGGGACGCGGAACTCGCCGGGATCAGTACGGGGGGCTCGCGGGCTCCGCGACGGCGACGGGGCGCCGCCGGGGGAGCAGGCTCGCGCCGCGGGCGGTCAGGGCGGCCTGCGCCCCGAGCAGCACGAGGACGCCGGTGACGACACCGAACCCCCAGCGGGAGGTGTCGTGGGGCAGCAGCACGCCCAGGGCGCCGCCGAACACCCAGGAGAGCTGCAGCACCGTCTCCGAGCGGCCGAAGGCCGAGGCCCGGGAGCGCTCGGGCAGGTCGCGCTGGATCACCGCGTCCAGGGCGACCTTGGCCAGCGCGCTGCCCGTCGCGCCCAGCAGCGCGACGAGCGCGGCCATCGGGATGCCGGGCACGAAGATCGCCACGGCGGCGACCGTCGCGGCCACGCCGACGGCGGCGAGCACGAGAGCGTCGGAGCGGTCGAAGTGCAGCCGGGCGCCCAGCCCGTTCCCGACGAACGACCCGATCCCCGCGGCCGCGCCGACCACCCCGATCAGCGCGAGCTGGCGCCCCGGATCGGCCTCGGTCTGGCTCTTGACCACGAACGCGACGAACAGCGTCAGGAAGCCCGTCAGCACGCGCAGCGCCCCGTTGCCCCACAGCGCGACCTGCACGGCACGCCCCACGGGTGCGCGCTCGGGGCGGCGGACCGCGGCCGAGTCCCGGATGCGGGCGGGCACCTCGCCGGCGGTGACCTCCACCCACGCCGGGATCCGCAGGCACGCCAGCGTGCCGGCGACGCCGAGCAGCGCGGTGAACCACAGCGCTCCCGGCGAGCCCGCCAGCGCCGCGACGCCCGCGGCGACGGCGCCGGAGACGGCGCCGGACGCCAGGCCGAAGGTCGTGAGCCGCGAGTTCGTCGTGACCAGCGAGAGCGCTTCGGGCAACACCCGCGGCGTCACCGCGGCCTTGAGCACGACGAAGGACTTGCTGAGCACCATCGCGCCCAGCGCGGCCGGGTAGAGCACCCAGCTGTGGTAGCCGAAGGCCATGACGACGGCCAGGACCGCGCGCCCGCCGAACGACACCGCGAGCGCGGCGCGGCGCCCGCGCTGCAGGCGGTCCAGCAGCGGGCCGATCACCGGCGCGACGACGGCGAAGGGCGCCACCGTGATCGCGAGGTAGAGCGCGACGTTGGTCTTGCTCTCGGCCGTCGCGGCGGCGAAGAACAGGGTGTTGGCCAGGGCGACGGCGACGGCCGCGTCGAGCGCGTAGGTCGTCATCGTCGCGTAGGTCAGCGCCGTGAGCCCGGAGCGGTCGGCCCCGTCGGCGGTCGCGGCCCGCACGAACGCCCGGACGCCGTTCTCCGCGATCTCCCGACTGCGCAGCGCGGCGACGCGGGTGACCGTCAGCTTGCGCGGAACGCGGCGCCACCCGGCGGGCGGGGTCCCCGGGACCCCCGCGGGCGACGGGGTCGTGGGCGGTGGGGTGGCGAGCGGTGGGGTCGTGGGCGGCGGGGCGGCGGGCGGCGGGGTCGGGGTGACCGGGTGCGTGGTGCCGGGCCCGTGCGGCGGCGGGTCGACGAGCGGGCCCGCCGCCGGTGCGCCCACCGGGACCCGTGCCGGGGCGGACGAGGACGCGGCCGGGCGCCAGATCACCGGGGTGCCGTCGGTGCCCACCCACCGCCGGTGCCGCCTGCCGAACGCCACGGCGTCATTGTGGCCCAGCGGCACCCCGCCGCGGGCCCGTTCCGCACAGCCGGGTGGCCCGGGTGGGTGAGCGCGGGCCGGGCGAGCGGCGTCGGGCGAGCCGGCGGGGTGAGGGCGGGCGGACGAGCAGGCGGGTGAGTGCGGCCGGGGAGCGCAGGCGGGCCGGCGCCGCCGTCGGTCAGGGGGCGAAGCGGACGCGGAAGGTCGCGGGCCAGAGCTTGCCGGTGAGCAGGAACTCGTCGGTGCCCGGGACGGCGGCGATGCCGTTGAGGACGTCGGTCCCGGCGCGCCGGGCCGGGTCGAGGAGCCCGGCGGCGTCCACCACCGCCGTCACCCGGCCGCTCGCCGGGTCGATGCGCACGATCCGGTCGGTCCGCCACACGTTCGCCCACACCTGCCCGCCGACGCACTCCAGCTCGTTGAGCTCGCGCACCGGCGCGCCGTCGAGCGTCACCGCGACCGAGCCGAGTTCGGCGAAGGTGTCCGGATCGTGGAAGCGCAGGCGGTCCGTGCCGTCGGTGCGCACCAGCCGCGCGCCGGTCGCCTCAGGCCCGCCGTCGCGGCACAGCCCCCAGCCCTCGCCGTCGACCCGCACCTGCCGGCGCAGGGTCAGACTCGCGCGGTCCCACTCGAGCGCGACGCCGTCGCGCCAGGTCAGCTGCCAGATCCGGTCGCCCACGACGGTGATGCCCTCGCCGAACAGCCGCCCCGGCAGTGGCACGGAGCGCCGCTCCGCGCCGGTCGCCGGGTCCAGCTCGCGCAGCCGGGAGCGGCCCGCCAGACCGGTGCCCTCGTAGAGCGCCCCGCCGCCGTCCGCGCCGTCGCCTGCCCCGCCGACCGCGCCGGCGATCTCGAGGCCTTGGGTGAAGGCGGTCGTGTCGTGCGGCAGCTCGGCGAGGACCTGCGGGCGCAACGTCGGGACGGCCGGCGGTGCGGGGGCGGCGGGCGCGCCGCAGGCGACGCACGCCGCGAGCGCGGCCAGGACCGCGCCGGCGCGGAACCGTCGAGGTGCACGCCCGGCGGCCACGGTGGGCCAGGGTGGCACAATCGGCCCGTGGGCGACGCCGTGACCCTGGACCGGACTCCGAACCGCCTGCTCGACGCCGTTGAACGGGCGCGGGCGGCCGCGGTCGAGGAGGCCGCCGCGGACCTGGGCGCCCGGGCCGGGGCCACCGCCGTCGGCGAGCACCTCGAGGCGCGGCCCGAGGCCGGGGCCGTGACGCACTTCTTCGCGGCGCGCCAGGGCGGGTACCGGGGCTGGCGCTGGTCGGTGACGCTGGCCGCCGCCGACGGCGACCCCGACGCGCCCGTCACCGTGAACGAGGTGGTGCTGCTCCCGGGCGCCGACGCGCTGGTCGCGCCGCCCTGGCTGCCGTGGCAGGAGCGGGTGCGCCCCGGTGACCTGGGGGTCGGCGACCTGCTGCCGGCCGACTCGGACGACCCGCGGCTCGTCCCGGGTTACGTCGCCTCGGACGACCCGGCGGTCGAGGAGGTCGCCCGCGAGGTCGGCCTGGGGCGCCGGACGGTGCTGAGCCGTGAGGGGCGCGACGCCGCCGCGCAGCGCTGGTCGGAGGGGCCGCACGGCCCGGAGACCGACATGGCCCGCGCCGCGCCCGCCCGCTGCGGCACGTGCGGGTTCCTGGTGCCGGTCGCCGGTGCCCTGCGCGGCGCGTTCGGCGTGTGCGGCAACGCCTACTCCCCGGCGGACGGCGCGGTCGTCGCGGTCGGTTTCGGCTGCGGCGCGCACTCCGACGCCGCGATCGAGGTGACCCCGTCCGCCCCGGAGCTGGTCTACGACGACGGCGTCGAGCTGGAGCCCGTCGGCCGGTGAGCCGGCCGGCGCACCGCGGGCGCGGCGACGGACGCGACCGGCGCGCCACCCGGTGACGACCGCCGCGGCACGACCGGGAGGTCCGGGGTGAGCGGTACCGGCGCCCGGGTCCCCGACGACGACCCGTTCGGCACCGCCGGGCTGCGGGCCGGGGTGCTGGCGGCGTGGGGCGAGTCGCCGACGCGGTTCCGGGAGGACGCGAACGCCGAGGAGGACCTGCGCCTCGGCGGCTACGCCGAGGCCTGGTGCGTCG
>DASVUG010000385.1:0-7078 GCA_036387155.1 Pseudonocardia sp.
CTGGGCGAGGAAGACGTGGCCGGCCTCGACCAGCGGGCGCATGAAGCGGAACAGCAGCGTCAGCAGCAGCGTGCGGATGTGCTGGCCGTCGACGTCGGCGTCGGCCATCAGCACGATCTTGTGGTAGCGCAGCTTGGCGAGATCGAACTCGTCGTGGATGCCGGTGCCCAGCGCGGTGATGATCGCCTGGACCTCGGTGTTCTTGAGGACGCGGTCGATCCGCGCCTTCTCGACGTTGATGATCTTGCCGCGGATCGGCAGGATCGCCTGGAACATCGAGTCGCGCCCCGACTTGGCCGAGCCGCCGGCCGAGTCGCCCTCCACGATGTAGACCTCGCAGCGGCCCGGGTCGTTGGAGCGGCAGTCGGCCAGCTTGCCGGGCAGCCCGCCCAGGTCGCCCGCGCTCTTGCGGCGCACCAGCTCGCGGGCCTTGCGCGCGGCCGCGCGGGCCTGCGCGGACTGCACCGCCTTGTTGACGATCGTGCGCGCCTCGGTGGGGTTGCGCTCGAACCAGTCCGACAGCCACTCGTTGCAGATGCGCTGCACGAACGACTTGACCTCGGTGTTGCCGAGCTTGGTCTTGGTCTGGCCCTCGAACTGCGGCTCCTTGACCTTGACCGAGACGATCGCCGCCAGGCCCTCGCGGATGTCCTCCCCGGACAGCGCCGGGTCCTTCTCCTTGAGCAGCTTCTTGTCGCGGGCGTAGCGGTTGACCGTGGACGTCAGGGCCGACCGGAAGCCCTCCTCGTGCGTGCCGCCCTCGTGGGTGTTGATCGTGTTCGCGAAGGTGTGGACCGACTCGGTGTAGCCGGAGTTCCACTGCATCGCGACCTCGACGGCGTGCCCCTTCTCCTCGCCGGAGAACGACACCAGCTTCTTGTGGATCGGGTCCTTCGTCTTGTTCAGGTGCGCGACGAAGTCCTCCAGGCCACCGGGGTAGTGGAAGACGTGCTCGCGCACCTTGGCGACGTAGCCCTCGCCGTCCGGCTCCTCGGCGTCGGGCGAGTCGCCGTTGCGCTCGTCGCGCAGCACGATCGTGAGGCCCTTGTTGAGGAAGGCCATCTCCTGCAGGCGGCGGCGGACCGTCTCGAGGTTGTACGTGGTGGTCTCGAAGACGTCCGGGTCGGCCCAGAACGTCAGGGCGGTACCCGTCCGCTTCGTCGGCTCGCCCTTGCGCAGCGGCCCGGGGACCGAGCGCGCGTAGTGCTGGCGCCACACCCGCCCGTCGGTGTGGATCTCCACGTCCAGCGCGGCGGACAGCGCGTTGACGACGGAGACGCCGACGCCGTGCAGGCCGCCGGACACCGCGTAGGAGTCGCCGTCGAACTTGCCGCCGGCGTGCAGGACCGTCATGACGACCTCGACCGCGGGCCGCTTCTCCACCGGGTGCAGGCCGACCGGGATGCCGCGGCCGTCGTCGACCACCCGCACCCCGCCGGCGTCCTGCAGCACGACCTCGACGCGCGTGGCGTAGCCCGCCATGGCCTCGTCGACGGCGTTGTCGACGACCTCCCAGACCAGGTGGTGCAGGCCGCGCTCACCGGTGGAGCCGATGTACATGCCGGGCCGCTTGCGCACCGCCTCCAGGCCCTCGAGGACCGTGATCGACGATGCGCTGTAGGCGTTCTTCTGGGCAGCCACGGGCAGCCTGTCTCCTCGCTCCGTGGCACCTCCGCTGCTGCGGCGGCGCCGGCGATGCCGGGCGCGTTCGGGGACCCGCTCCGGCGTACCCCTCCATTCTACTGGTGCACACCGACAGGAATGTGCGAAGGACGCCGCTGACGGCGTCGCTGGCGGGCGATCCGCGACCGGATCGGGACGCGACGGCGGAGCGGGGGGTCCGGGCGGGCCCAGCGGCCGTCACGGCGCGCTGTACGGCCGCCTGCCCCGGTCGCCCGCGGGTCCGCTGGGGTCGGGGCGGACCGGGGGTCACGCCGCACGTGCCCTCGGACAGGCGCCCCGGCGCGGGTCCGCCGGGTGCGGCCGAGGAGCGGGGAGGCCGCCGTGGCCGGCACGGTCACCCGTAGGTGTCGCGCGGGCCGCGCCCGCGGACGTGGCGGGGTCCGTGCCGCCAGCTGGGGCCGCTGGGCCCGACGACGCGGATGCGCCGGACGACGTCGCGGCCCACGCCCACCGCGATCCGGTACAGCAGCTCGCGCTGCAGGGTCCGCAGCTGCGTCGCCCACGCCGTCGACTCGGCCTGCAGGACGAGCTCGCCGTCGCGCAGCGACAGCGGCGTGCAGTGGCCGGCCAGGTCCGGCCCCACCAGCTGCGGCCAGCGGTCGAGCACGGTCGCGTCGGTCAGCCGGGGCGACCAGCCGCGGTCCAGGGACACCCGGGCGACGAGCCGGCCCAGCGGCTGGGGGTCGCGGTCGTCCGGCCCGGGGCCCGACCACCGCCGCCGCCGGCTCTGCGGGCGGCGCGCCACGCCCGACCGCTCCGCCGCCCGCGCCGCGCCGCGGGCCGCGGACGCCTCCCGGGCCGCCCGCAGCGCCTCCCGCGCGAGGTCGGCTCCCCGCGGGGTCGCTCCCTCCGACGGGTGAACAGGGTTTGACGAAGATTCCGAGCGGGCACCGTCGCGGTCAGCGGTCATCGGAGTGTTATCCCCAGGCCTGGGGACAACCTGTGGGTGCCGGGGTGCGACGGGCGGTCGGATCGGTCGGACGGGCGGTCGTCCGCGCTGTTCATCGCCGGTGTCACCAGAGTTGTCCACAGTATCCACACCTTTGTCCACAGCTCGCCCCGATCACGGTCGGGTCGTTGACGTGGCGTTCCGGGCGGGGTTCGCCGGTTCGCGGGCGACGCCCCCGCCGCTCACCGCGAAGCGGACACCCCGCAGGTCCGCCGGCACGTCGTCCGCGACCGCGGCCGTCACCAGCACCTGCTCGGCGCGGGCGGCCACCCCCGCCAGCGCCCGCCGGCGCCGGTCGTCGAGCTCGGCGAACACGTCGTCGAGGACCAGCACCGGCTCGGCACCGTCCGCGCAGAGCACCCGGTAGGAGGCCAGCCGCAGGGCCAGCGCCAGCGCCCACGACTCGCCGTGGCTGGCGTAGCCCTTGGCCGGTCCCGGCCCGAGCCGCAGCTCGAGGTCGTCGCGGTGCGGCCCGACCAGGCACACCCCCCGATCCACCTCCTGCGCGCGGACGCGGGTGAGCGCGTCGAGCAGCAGCGGCTCCAGCTCGTCGGCCGACCGGGGCAGCGGTCCGCCCGCGCCGTCCCCCTCGACCGACGCCCGGTAGACCAGCGCCACCGGCTCGGAGGTCGGGGCGACCTCGGCGAAGGCCTCGGCGGCGGGCCCGGCGAGGTCGTCGACCAGCGCCAGTCGCCCGGCCAGCAGCGCGGCGCCGTGCCGGGCGAGGTGGCCGTCCCACACGTCGAGGGTCCGCAGGTCGGCCCCGGCCCCGCGACCGGCGGCACGGGCGGTCTTGAGCAGCGCCGAGCGCTGCCGGAGCACCCGGTCGTGGTCCGCCCGCACGGCGGCGTACCGCGGCAGGCGGGCGACCAGCAGGTCGTCGAGGAAGCGCCGGCGCTCCGCCGGGTCACCGCGGACGAGCGCGAGGTCCTCCGGCGCGAACAGCACGGTGCGCAGGATGCCCAGCACGTCGCGGGGCCGGGCGACCGGAGCCCGGTTCACCCGGGCCCGGTTCGCGCGCCCCGGCGCCACCTCCACCTCGACCGACAGCTCACGGCCCCGGTGCACCACCGCCCCGCGGACGACCGCCCGCTCCGCGCCGCGGCGGACCAGCGGGGCGTCGGAGGCGACCCGGTGCGACCCCAGGGTGGCGAGGTACCCGACGGCCTCGACGAGGTTGGTCTTGCCCACCCCGTTCGGGCCGACGAGCACGCTCACCCCCGGATCGAGGTCGAGCTCGGCGCGCTCCCACGAGCGGAAGTCGACGACCGCGAGGTGGCGCAGGTGCATCGGGTCCCGTTGTGCCGGTCAGTCCGAGGCGTCCGCGGACCCGGTGCCCGAGGTCGGACCGGCCTGCGCCTGCGGCGTGCTCGGCTGCGGCTCCGTCGCGCCCGTCCCGGAGCTCGGGCCGGCCAGCTGCCCGGGGATGCCCGACGGACCCACCGCGTGCACCGCGTGCCCGCCGAACTGGTGGCGCAGCGCGGCGACCGCCTTCATGGCCGGCGAGGACTCCTGCCGCGAGGTGAACCGCGCGAACAGCGCCGCCGAGATCACCGGCAGCGGCACCGCGTGCCGGATGGCCTCCTCGATCGTCCAGCGGCCCTCACCGGAGTCGTCGACGTAGTCGCTGAGCTTGGCCAGCTTCGGGTCGTCCTTGAGCGCCAGCACCAGCAGGTCCAGCAGCCAGGACCGCACGACCGTGCCGCGCGACCACGCCTGGATGGTGCCGGTGACGTTCGTGACGAGCTCCGAGGCGGCCATGAGCTCGTAGCCCTCGGCGTAGGCCTGCATGAGGCCGTACTCGATGCCGTTGTGCACCATCTTCGCGAAGTGCCCGGCGCCGACGGGGCCGGCGTGCGCGAAGCCCTCCTCGCGGGGCCCGTCGGGGCGCAGCGCGTCGAAGATCGGCATCGCCTGCTCGATGTGCTCGTCGGAACCTCCGGCCATGAGGCCGTAACCGTTCTCGCGGCCCCAGATGCCGCCGGACACGCCGCAGTCGACGTAGCCGATGCCGCGCTCGTCGAGCAGGGCCGCGTTGGGCTCGTCGTCCGTGTAGCGGGAGTTGCCGCCGTCGATGACCAGGTCGCCCGCCGAGAGCACGTCGGCCAGCTTCTTGACCGTCTCCCGCGTCGGGTCGCCGGACGGGACCATCACCCACACGACCCGCGGGGTGGACAGCGCGTCCGCCAGGGCCTGCAGCGACTCGACGTCCGTGACGTCCGGGCGCGGGTCGTAGCCGACGACCTCGTGGCCGGCGGCACGCAGGCGGTCCCGCATGTTGCCGCCCATCCGGCCCAGGCCGATCATTCCGAGTTGCACGCTCGCCCTCCAGTTCTCGGGTCCCCGCCGGGGGTACCCGCGCCGCCGTCGATCAGCCGGTCAGCCGGGTAGCCGCACGGGCATCAGCAGGTGCAGGTACCCGGAACCCGCCGCCTCCGCACCCTCGGGCGCCTCCGTGGCGTCCTCGGCCGGCGCGGCGGCCTCGGGGCGCATGAGAGCCGGCCGGTTCGGCGTGGTGAAGGTCAGCCGTGCGCGGGGGGCGTGCAGCGCGCCCAGGGCGTCGAGCAGGTAGCCGGGGTTGAACGCGATCGTCAGCGCGGCACCGTCCAGTGCGCACGGCAGCTCCTCCTCGGCGCTGCCCACCTCGTCCCCGCCCGCGGCCAGCCGCAGCCCGTCGTCCGCGAACTCCATGCGCACCTGGGCCACCCGGTCGGTGACCAGCTGGACCCGCTTGATGGCGTCGACCAGCGGGGCGGCCTCGACGACGGCGGCGCTGGTGTGGTCGGCGGGGATGAGCTGGCGGAACCGGGGGAACTCCGCGTCGAGCAGGCGCGTCGTGGCGCGCCGGCCGGCGCCGGTGATGCCGAGCATCCCGTCGCCCGCCGAGAGCGCCAGCTCCACCGGTCCGGCACCGGAGAGGGACTTGGCGACGTCGGCGAGCGTGCGGGCGGGTACCAGCAACGCGGTGGACAGCGTCGTGTCCTCCGGCGTCCAGTCCAGCTCGCGGACCGCGAGCCGGAACCGGTCGGTCGCGGCGAGCGTCAGCCGCGGCCCGTCGATCTCCAGGCGGATGCCGGTGAGCATCGGCAGGGTGTCGTCGCGGCCGGCGGCCACGGCGACCTGCTGCACGGCCTGGGCCAGCGCGTCGCCCGGCACGACGCCGGCGACCTGCGGCATCGCCGGGAGCTGGGGGTAGTCCTCGACCGGCATCGTGGGCAGGCTGAAGCGGCTGTTGCCGCACGTGATCGTGGCGCGCGCGGCGTCGACGACGACGTCGACCGGCCGGGACGGCAGCGCGCGGGTGATGTCGGCGAGCAGGCGCCCGGACACCAGGACGCGGCCCGGGTCCCCGATCGTCGCGTCCAGCTCGACGCGGGCCGAGGTCTCGTAGTCGAACCCCGAGACCGTCAACCGCTCCCCCGCCGGGCCGGACGCCGCCTCGAGCAGCACGCCGCCGAGCACGGGGACCGGGGGGCGGGCGGGCAGGCTGCGGGCGACCCACGCCGCCGCGTCGGCCAGGACGTCGCGTTCGACCCGGAACTTCACGACGGGTCCTCCTGCGGGCTCGGGCTGTCGTCCGGTGACGGACGGGGAACGGGGACGTGCGGGCGGCATCGTGCGATCGGCGTCGTCCGGCCGGTGCGCTCGACCGGCCGTCGCGGTGACGGGCCGGGTTCGGCGGCGGACCGGGACCGGGTGGTCGGGCCACCGTAGAGCCTGCGCACCGCGGGTGTCATCTCAGGTCCCGGGGCCCGGTGGACCCCGTTGCGGTGCCGCTCCGATCCATCCACCCCCATGTTCTTCTTCGTTCTAGAAGAGGAAGAGATATCCAGCAGTAACCACAGGGCCTGTGGATGGTGTGGACGGAGCACCTCCGGGCAGCTCGCACGGCGTGGCGGGCTGTGGGTGGACCTCGGGACAACCACGGGGACCGATCGGGCCACCGGTGGACAACTCCGGCGAACCCGGAGTTGTCCACGTTCCGTCCACCGGTTGTCCACCGTTGCGGGCCCGTTCATCCACCGGTCCCGCGACCGCCGTCCACAGGGTTGTCCCCAGCGTGTGGGTGGACCGGGGCCCGGCCGGCGACCCGGGGTGACCGTTCGACCCCGCCGCGTCCGCGTCCCCCGGCGACGGCCGACCGCCCGTCCGGCCCGCGGGGGTCCGGTCCGGGCCGTCCGTCCGCGGAGCCGCGGCGCGGGCGGGCACCCCCCGGTCGGGCGTCGTCGGCGAGCGTCGCGGAGCGGACGGCGAGCGGGGGCGTGTCGCGGCGCGGACGGAGATCGTGTCGCGCCGACGGGGCGGCCGACCGCGGGTCAGTGCCGCGAGCGCTGCTTGACCCGCGCCGTCAGCTCCTGGACCTGCTCGAAGGTCTTGCGGCGCTGCGCGATCTCGTTGCGGATCTTCTTGTCGGCGTGCATGACGGTGGTGTGGTCGCGCCCGCCG